>NZ_JAJJPB010000018.1:0-78856 GCF_020908015.1 Clostridium aromativorans | reverse complement strand
CAACTGGTGGTGTTCCAATTGATATAGTTAAGGAGTACATTGAAAATCAAGGAATGAAATGAGGTGAAAATATGTTAAAAGCTTATAAATACAGGATTTACCCGAACAAAGAACAAAAAGTGTATTTTGCTGGAACTTTTGGCTGTGTCAGATTTATATATAACCAAATGCTGTCTGATAGAATTAAATCATATAAAGAAAACAAAGATTTGGATATTAAAAAGATCAAGTATCCTACCCCAGCACAGTATAAAAAAGAATTTGAGTGGCTTAAAAAAGTTGACAGTCTTGCTCTGGCAAATGCTCAAATGGATCTAAATAAAGCATATAAAAATTTCTTTAGAGATAAATCAATAGGTTTTCCTAAATTCAAAAGTAAGAAAAGTAACTATAACAGTTATACAACCAATAATCAAAATGGTACTGTGTATATTCAAAACAAACGTATCAAAGTACCTAAATTAAAGTCTATGATTAAGATAAAACAGCACAGGGAATTCAGCGGAATAATTAAATCCTGTACTGTATCCCAGGTGCCGAGTGGTAAATATTTTATATCTATACTGGTTAATTGTGAGATTAAAAAGCTGCCTGAAGTCAGTAAAAAAATAGGAATAGATATGGGGCTAAAAGAATTTGCAATATGTTCAGATGGATATAGAGAGGCCAACCCAAAATATCTGACAAAATCAGAGAGAAGGCTTGTCAAACTTCAAAGGGACCTATCAAGGAAGAAAAAAGGCAGTAATAACAGAAAAAAAGCTAGGTTAAAATTATCTAAATTACACGAGAAGATAGTGAATCAAAGGGCAGACTTCTTAAATAAGTTATCAATAAAACTAATCAGAGAAAACCAATCTATAGTTATTGAGGACTTAAAAGTTAAAAATATGCAGCAGAATCACAGGCTGGCAAAGGCAATAAGCGAAGCAAGCTGGAGTGAGTGGCACCCGGTAATTATGCAAGTAGTCAATTATGTTCAGTTTGTGGATATAAGAATAGAGAAGTAAAAAATCTTGCACTCAGGGAATGGATTTGCCCTAAGTGCGGCACACACCATGACAGGGATATAAACGCCAGTAAAAATCTGCTGAAATTAGCCATATAATTTTGGTAATACACTGAGGTTGGTTCGACCTTTAGAGCTTAGGTAAACTTGTTCCATTAGGAATATTGACTAAGAAGCCATCCACTTCTATAGGTGGTGGTAGTTCACAATCCAGTTTACAGATATTTCATTAGCTGTTTATATGAAAGCCAGAATGTTTTCCATGTTTTAAGAAATACTATACTCAAGATTATATAAACTTGAGGTGGTATTAAGTGGAAAACAAACGTAAAGGTCTGTCTGCATGGCAGGTCACTATGATGGCACTGGGTACCATAATTGGAGGATCTTTTTTTATCGGATCATCAGTTGCTATTCATGCTGCAGGACCTGCTATTATGATATCCTATGTAGTAGCAGGAATTTTAGTCTATTTTATACTTTCCGCACTCTCGGATATGACGGAAAAATATCCATCATCAGGATCTTTCAGGTCATTTGCTGCGAAAGCTTTTGGATCAGGTGCTGGGTTCACCTTGGGATGGGTTTACTGGACTGGCATGATCCTGGCTATGTCCAGTGAGGCAGCTGCTATTTCCATTTTAGTGCGCAGCTGGTTTCCGGGAGTGCCCATTGGACTATTTGGAAGTGCTGTAATTGTTGTGGTTACACTGCTTAATTTACTTGGAGCCGATAAATTGAGCAAGTTTGAAAGTGGATTGGTTGCATTTAAATTATTGGCTATAGTGTCATTTATAATTATCGGTCTGCTTTTAATTATGGGACTTATTGGAAGAAATTCTCCGGTGGGTGTAGGTGAATTGAGATATGAACCACTGCTTTCGGGTGGTATAAAAGGTATACTGGGAAGTATGATTACAGTTATGTTTGCCTATGCAGGATTTGAAATAATAGGCCTGGCTGCTGCAGATACCGACAATCCTAAAAAAACAATTCCAAGAGCCATCAATTATACTGTTTTGAGCTTATTGGGACTTTACATAGTTTCTGTAGCTGTGCTTCTTCCGTTGATACCTACAGGAATACTTACTGAAAATGCAAGTCCTATGGTTGTGGCTCTGGATAGGTGGGGAATAAGCTGGGCCGGGAATGCAATAAATATAGTTATGTTTACTGCCATACTTTCGACTATGCTGGCAGCTATGTTTGGCCTGGGGAGAATGATTCGTTCTCTTGCAGAGGAAGGTCTTGCACCTAAATTATTGAAGGACAAAAGAGATGTCCCCTATAGGGGGATGATTTTTTCAGGTGCTGCAATGCTTTTGGGATTGATGCTGGGACTTTTATTTCCAAAAGTTTATTTATTTTTAGTGAGTTCGGGAGGATTTGCACTGCTTTTTACCTATGTCATGATTCTGGCTTCAGAAATTAAACTTTCTAAAAGAAGAAAGATAAAAAATAGATATGCATATTGGTTCACAATGGCAGCCCTTGTTGCTGTTATTTTTAGTATGCCTTTTGTTCCGGGGCAATCTCAGGGACTTATAGCAGGAATAATAATAATTTTATTTTATTCGCTGATCTATTCAGGAATAAAATATTATGAAAATATAAAAAAATTCAAGTATCAAAATGTAAAGAGAAATACTGCAGGACTATCTACTGAGTTTTCTGAAGAGTTGATGGAGGATGAGAAAAACCCAAAACAAAATATGGATGATAAATAATAATTATGAGAATGAGAGAGTTGAAATAAAAGGTGCTGCTGCATTAGCGATTTTTTAAATCGCTGTGAACAGCACTTTTATTATGATATAATATTATAATAATGTATGTTAAATTTAAAATGAGGTGACCAATATGTTTATAAATGAATTTAATAAAAGAGAATCCATTATCTTTATTAACTTAGTTCAGGCTCTAGCTAATGCAGATGAAGTGTTTGCTCATAGTGAGCAAATATTGATAGATGACTATATCAAAGAACTTTCTTTAAACAATGAAACTATAGAAAAACTAACATATGAATCAGCTATTGAAGAATTAGCATCATCTACAGACAGAATTAAAAATATACTTTATTTTGAATTACTTGGATTGGCTTTAGCAGATGGATCATATGATGAGAAAGAAATAAAATTTTTAGATAATATTGCATATAAACTTAATATAGATAATGCTAAGCAGCAGGATTTTATAAATTATTTTAAAATGACCAAGAATATCAATGACTTTATAACTATGAATCCTGAATGCAAAATAAAATTATTAAAAGAGACAGCTATGGATTTAATATAATATGGAATTAATATCAGAAGTGAACTGTATCATAGATAAACTGGGATCTTTAAATTTAAAATCGTATCTTATTGTCTACAATCTGAAAAGTCCATGCTCAAATTGAGTATGGACTTTTATTACTTAAATCTGTTTTTGTAAGACTGGACCATTTTTTTGACCATCTGTCCGCCAATAGTGCCGCCTGATTTTCCAGCATCTTTTGAGGTTAAGCCTGCAATATATTTTTTGTTCAAATCAATCCCCAATTGATTTGCTGTTTCCATTTTAAGCTTGTTTAATCTTTCTTTTGCCTCTGGAACCAAAGGTTTATTTGACATGAACAAAAGCCTCCTTTAATTTGTAATATATTTTTGGTGACATTTTAGTTTTTGTATATATGAGTAAGTTAGTCTATGAAATTGGAGAAATATTTAGCAGATATTTGCAAGAACAAAAACAGATAAACATGGAAAATTTATATACATTAGAGTATAATGGTTATTATAAAATAATTGATTTTAATTAGTGCGAGAAGGTGTTCATATGTCAAAAATTAAAGTGTGCAAGCATACCCTGAATTACAAGGATTTAATCAGGATTCTAAAGGATAATGAAATTGAATTCAAAACAAAAGATTGTCTCCACAAATGCTCAAAATGTCATGAGAAAGTTCTAGTTAAAAAGGGTGATAAATATATATCTGCAAAAAATGTTGAAAATTTAATAGAAAAGTTATCCAAAGTTTAGAGCCTAAAATGCAGTATTGTTTATCTTACAGGTTTTAAAAGAGCTGGTCAAAATTATACTTAAATGATTTTGACCAATTTTTTCATCAAAGTATATTGACAATCATAATAATATGATATACATTATAATTGGATGGTCAAAGGAATATACCGGGGAGGTGATGAGATGGTTTTAAAAACACCGTCAGATCTGCTTAGGGGACATACAGATACCATTGTGTTGGCCATTTTGAGAAAAGGTGACAGCTATGGATATGAAATTCACAAATCTATCATGGAAAAAACTCAAAATCAATTTGAAATGAAAGAGGCAACCCTTTATTCAAGCTATAGGAGGCTGGAGGAGGGTGGATATATTACTTCCTACTGGGGAGATGAGTCTCAGGGAGGGAGGCGCAAATACTATAAAATTACTGAAAAGGGAAGAGAACTTTACAGGCAAAATAAGGAAGATTGGGAATTCTCTCAGAGGATACTCAATAAATTGTTGGAGGAGGAATGAAAAATGGATGTGAAAGTTCAGGTTTATATAGATAGACTTTTTCGGGATTATGAAGATACTCCCGAGCTCAAGGATTTCAAGGAAGAAATTGCAATCAATCTGCAGGAGAGAATTAAAGAGTTTAAAAATCAGAGCGAGTCTGATGAAAAAGCCTTTGAAAAGGCAGCAGCTGAACTAGGTGATATTACTAAAATTGCAGATCAGATAAGCCGGCAGAAGAGGAAGGAGGTCATTGACCAAATGTATGTACATTCAAGAATACAGGTTGACAAAAAGCATGCTGTTGGTTATGCAGCTGCAGGTGCCATTGCGCTGTTTGCTATAATATCAGCATTCACAACTTATTTTAGCACAGGTGAAATATCCACGGGGGTATCTACTCTACCGGTATTTATTTCAATTTCCACAGCCATGTTTGTATTTTTGGGCCTTACTCAGGAAACAAACACCGATTTCCCTATGGAATGGAAACGTGCCCTGATATATGGCATTTCATCTGCTGTGATTGTGTTTGGAGTTTGCGTTTCGGCCATGCTGTATTTTATGGACGGAATGGGGCTTGAATCCGTATCTGGAAGTCTTATGCCTTTTGTAATTCCAGGTCTCTGTGTGCTTGTATTTTTACTGCTCACTGAAAAAGAAAGACATAAACCCTGGGTATTGGAAAGAGAAAGAATGTTTAAGGAGAATTATGCTACTGCATATGGAGATGCAAAAACCCTGGAGCAGAGAGGGCTTTTATCCGGAGCACTTTGGCTGTTTGCGGCGGCGCTTTTTGTATTATTGGGTTTTATAATTGGTTTTAAATATTCCTGGGTTGTATTTTTATTTGCAGTTGCCTGTGAAGTACTTATAGAACTCTGGATGAGTTCAAAGATCAAAATGAAAAATAGATCCTGATTGTAGAAGAAATATGCTGGCAAAACTGTAATGCCAGCGGGAATTACAACTGTAATATTTGCTGATAAATATGGGTGTGATGCTGCCGTGGAGTGTATGATTATAAATATTTTTTTGTTGTCAGCACAAATAAACTCACATTATAGCTGTGACTTTTTAAAGTCATTTTCCATCTGCTGTATCTGCCTTTGGAATACCTTTTTAAGGGGGGCAATGAGAAGAAATATTCCTGTAAAATAGCCAAGCATTCCAAATATTTTAAGAAGATGATCCCAGTTGGGACCTCCAATTGCTTCCCTAAACCCATTTATGGAATAGGTAAATGGTAAAAATGGCGCCATGTTGGCAAGTCTTGTTGAAATAATTTGAAGAGGGTATATGCCGCCTGTTCCAAAAATCTGGAATATCATAAGAACTGTAACCAGGGCTTTCCCTACATTTCCTAATATAAATATGCATGTAAATATTATTATGGAAAATGTTATACTTACCACAAATGCAACTCCTATCATGGCAGGTATATTCACAGGTCTTATTCCCAGAAGCAAAAATTCTCCAAGTAGAGTTATAGATGTCTGTATTAAAGAGAGTCCCATGAAAAGAAATAATTTTCCAGAATATTCCTGAATCATGCTGACCTTTGTTCCATCTCCAAATTTTTTGCATTTCAGCGTAAGTATAGTTGAAAGAAGAAGTATACCTACCCATATTGACAGCGTAGTATAAAAAGGAGTGACTCCATATCCAAATAATCCAAGATTATAGAGCTGAACGTTTTTCAACTCTATCGGAGATGACAATAGACTTGAAATTTCAGGACTTTTTTCCATTATTTCTATTATATGATCAATATTCTTTTCATTTATCATATTCGTATCTTTGCTTAGCTGGTTTAATCTGTTCTGAATATCTCCAAGCCTTTTGTTTATCTGGTTTACATGTGATATTGATATTTCACTGATAGAGGCACCTGCATTTGCCAGTGAATTAAGCTGAGGAATAATCGTTCTTGTAGATTGAAGTATACCCTCATAAATTTCCAGACTCCTATCAATATTATTGCTCATGTTGTTCAAAGTCTGGCTGGCATTTGAATAAAAAACATTGGATATATTCACTGCATCCGATGACAATTCATTTCTCATTTTAGAGAGCTGAGCTATAATTGAATCTGTACTTTCCTTTGAACCATTACTGTTCACAAGCTGCTTCAATTGTGCAAGAGAACCTTTTTCCATCTGTATGGAATTCTTCATTCTAGACAGGGTATTTATGAGCTCCACCGCACCATTGTTTGGCAACACATCATCTATAGCATTGAGTGTTTTGAAACTGCTGTCAATTTTTTCAATCATCGAATCATTTAGATTATCTAGCTGATCTATAGTATTGTTTATGGCACTAGAATTTACAAATTCATTGTCCGTATTTTCAAGACTTGACAAAAGGGATTGAAGCTGAGTATTTTGGTTCTGAAGTTCATTTATCCCGTTTGACAGATTATTCTGTGCTGAATTTATAGTTTGTTTTGTGGACTGTGCAAGGGATCTGCCATGATTTACAATATCCTGAAGGCTTTCAATCTGTCTGGAAAGTCTTGGAATGTCATTTTTAAGCTTATTTAAATAATCCTGTATCTCCCTTGAATTTCCGTTTACCTCCGACAGATATTTTTTTGTTTTATATATGGCTGTGATGGAATCCTCCAGCGAGTCTTTAATTTGTAGAATTTCAGGTTTATAATTGTTTAACTTTTTGCCGATGGAATTCATCTGTTTGAGAGCTTCCCTGCTGCTTATCTTTACAAAGTTTGATTTAATCTGATCCGCCAGCACATCTTTTGCCTGGCTTGTAATTTCAGTAGCCGCTGCATTCAATTTCTCATTGGCTCTGTATACTATATTTGGTTTTTGAGGTTCCGAGGTGGCAAGCGTGAGAAGTCTACTTGAAAAATCTTCAGGAATTTCTATCAATGAATAGTACTTTCCAGTATTGAGCCCGTAATTTCCCTGCCATTCATCTATGATAACCCAGTTGATACTCCTGTCTTTTTTTAACTCGTTTATAATCTCATTTCCTACATTTATAGTCCTTTCATTAATGCTGCCGCCCTCATCTTTGTTGACAACTGCAATGGGAAGTCTGCTGGTATTGGCCTTTGAGTAGGGATCCCAGGACGCTTTTATATTTACAAGTGCATAGGAGGATGGGAGAAAGCAGAATACTATAATCGTTATGAGCACAGCAAAATTTTTTGTTATGTTTTTAAGATCCCTCTTTAATATTTTAAATACAGTATTCATGCTGGTGTCACTCCTATTATCAATATTTATATTCCAATACCTGACTCTATAAATTTACTATGAAATCTATTCATTATCCCATAGAGAGGCTTTTTCAAGAACAATCCCACCAATACGGCAATTACAGACATAAGAACAAGTATTGAAAAATCTATGACTACAGTACTTATAAGAGGCCCTCCAATCGATTCTCTAAATCCGCTTAGGCTGTAGGTAAACGGAAAGAAAGGCTGAAATATTCTAAAAATTAATGGGTTAAGCTGTATAGGATAAGTAGCACCGCTCCCTGCAAGCTGTACTACAACTAATAAGACAGCAATTGCCTTTCCAAGATTTCCAAATATGGACACCATACTGTATACTATTGTCGAAAATGCCAGGGATGAAATCAATCCAAAAATTATCATAAGGAAGAAATTTTCAGTATAAACATGGAGTATAAATTTAGTGGTAAATACAATTATAAGAGATTGTATTATAGAAATTGAAACGAAAAGCAGCATCTTTCCAAAATACTCCTCTTTCAATGATAGATTTTCAGATCCTTCAAATTTGGCTGCAGTTGTTTTAAGCATTGCTGCAAGCATGGTACATCCAACCCATATGGAAATTGTCATATAAGTAGGTGCAAATGCTGATCCGAAGTTTGGAATTGTATAAATATTTTCCTCCTTTATATTAAATGGATTGGCCATAAAATTTCCCATTATTTCAGGATCGTTTTGAAGTATGGTTATTATTTTCACTATATCCTTGTTATTTGTAAGTTTTAGTTTGTTACTGGCATTTATAATAGGCTTTTTAAATTGAAGAAGCTGATTCTCAAGTTTTCCAGAGGAATCAGCTATAAGTCTGCTTCCATCTATCAAGGTATTTATAGATTTGATGCCCCGCTTATTCATAAATTCTGCAGTCTTTAAAATATCGGCAGAATTATTTGAGGATGCTATTAAATCATCAGTTATTGCATCTAACTCTCCTTTTACTTCATTATTGTACTGGTTGACAGAATCAATGAGCTTCAAACTCACATTCCATGTATTGTGAACTATAGAATTATTCAAGCTGCTGTTTATCTGATTTGTATTGTTTAAACTCTGCTGAAGATTATTTATATTATTCCTCTCAATATTCAAAAGACTTTTTACATCATTTAAGGAATTTAAAAGATTTGATATTCTGCTGTTGTGTGCAAACCCGTTTACTGTCTGCAAAAAATCTATTATGGAGTCAACTTCTCCATTTAACATATCTATCTGATAATTCATCTTGTCCGCTGTGGAGTTTATGTTAGAGAAATTTACATCTTCAATTGATGAATTCAAATTGTCCGCAAGGGTCTGAAGTCTATAAATATCTGCTTTGGCATTGTTGAAGTTTACTTGAATGTTGTCAAAGGAATTGTTTAGGGAAGATTTTATTGATTTTATAAGTTCTTTATTGCCGACAGGTACTTGATTTGTTATATTTATATTTCCGGCCGTAGAAATAATGGGTTTTAATTGAGTAAGAATCAGTGCAATATCACTGGCATTGTCATTTATGCCTCCAAGTACAGCTGTAACGAGGTCCATATTGTCACCTAGAGCTATTATTGAATTCTTTAGGTCTATTATCTGAAATTTATTTTTTTCTGCTTTTTTCCCTATAATATTCAGAGAAGAAAATATAGCTTTGTTTACTGAATATACAAAATTGGATTTTATGGAGCTCACAAGGGAGTTAACTGCACCTTCGGTGATTTTGCTTCCCATAGGACTGGTCTTTGTATTTGATTTATAAAATATCTGAGCCTTTCTTGGATTATCCGTAATTATACTTGAAAGATCGTAGGAAAAATCTTCAGGTATCTCAATTTCAGCATAGTATTTTCCATCCATCATTCCCTGATCGGCTTCTTTTGAGTCGACAAATTTCCATCCAATATTATGATTTTTTTTTAGATTATTTACAATTTCATCTCCCATGTTGATATTTCTATCCTGAAATAGAGCACCCTGATCCCTGTTTACCACGGCTATAGAAATATTACTCAATTTGGCACTGGAGTAAGGATTCCAGATTGCCCTCACATTTACCAGTGTATATAAACAGGGCATTATACATAATCCTAGTACAGTTGCTAGTGCCGCTTTATTTTTTATGATGGTTTTTATATCTCTTTTAAATATACTTATGATATTCTTTATCATCTCATATCACTCCTATAAAATAACTGGAAAATGTGTTTCTTAAATGTTTTAATTGAAATTGATGTTGTTATAAAAACGGCTAAAGTTACCTAAAATAATTATTTTTATACCGGTAAATTTTTTGAGTATTTATATGGTATCCTTATTTACTAATCTGTATTCTAATTTTGGATGAGCTCAAAGATCAAGATGAAAAATAGCTTTTAATTCTGGAAAGAGAAGTCTTAAGGTGTCTTTTTTATGTCTGATTTTCCATAGAAATAATGTTATAATTACATTATATAGTTATGGTGTAATGTCTAACAAAAGGACATCTATCCGAAGAATACATTGTTAATATTCCCAACTTCATAAGGTGGGGGACAAGTACTGTTATGCACCTGGATAAGTTTGCCTTATGAGAAAATGAAGAAAAGGAGGGATTGTAATTTGAAAAAAAGTAGAGTTATACTACTTGAATGTACTGACTATGATGAAGATAAAGTATATAGAACCGTTAAAAGAGGGCTGGAGCTTCTAGGTGGAATAGAAAATTTTATGAGAAAAGATGAAAAAATTCTTTTAAAACCCAATCTTTTAAAAAGGGCAGTGCCGGATCAAGCTATAACAACTCATCCGTCGGTTTTTAAAGCTGTGGCAAGAGTTCTGAAGGAAAGTGGATATAATAAGATTTCATATGGTGATTCACCGGGAAATGGCAATCCTACGAAAATATCAAATACTGCTGGAATTGCCAGAGCAGCTGAAGAATTGGGAATTGAGGAAGCTGATTTTAGGCAGGGAGAAAAAGTTGATTTTCCACAGGGAAAAGTTGCAAAAAATTTTGTAATAAGCAGGGGGGCTTTAGATGCTGAGGCAGTTATAAATGTCTGTAAAATGAAAACCCATGCCCTAGAACGTGTTACTGGAGCTGTGAAAAATATATTTGGTTGCATATATGGTTTCAACAAGGGGCTGAGTCATGCAAAGTATCAGAATGCAGACAGATTTGCAAAAATGCTCTGTGATCTGCATGTAATGATAAAGCCAAGACTCCATATTATGGATGGAATTGTGGCCATGGAGGGAAATGGACCTTCGTCGGGAAGACCTGTAAAGATGAATATTATCCTCATGTCCGGGGATCCGGTGGCTCTTGACAGCGTCTTCTGCAGGCTCATCAATCTTGACCCAGAATCAGTGCCCACCAATGTAAACGGAGAAGTATGGGGACTTGGAAACTGGCATGATGAGAATATAGAGATTTTAACTCCTCAAGGAGAAAAACCAATAGAGGAGATTGTCAAGAAATATGGAAAAATGAATTTTGATGTCTATCGTGGAGATATAAAAAAAGCGGGTTTTCATAGAGTTGAATGGCTTATGAAGCTCATAAGGCAGAGACCCTATGTAGTAGAGGAAAGGTGTATCCGCTGTGGAATATGTGTAAATAGCTGTCCTGTAGAAGGAAAGGCCATAAAACTTGATAAGGACATGGGAACGATTCCCCAGTACGATTATGACAAATGTATCCGATGTTACTGCTGTCAGGAAATGTGCCCTCAAAAGGCAATTGAGGTAAAAACTCCATTTTTGAGAAAAATCCTTGATAAATTAGCCTGTTCCCGCTGATGAATACATTGGCTGTTTTTCCTATTGACATTAACGCTGCGTAAAGGTTTATATTTAATTTACAAGGAGGTAAAAACATGGAATATTATACAGTACAGGGACTCAGTAAACTTTCTGGAGTCAGTAAAAGGGCAATCCGGTATTATGATGAAATTGGAATACTGAAGCCGGCCAGAATCAATTCATCAGGATACAGAATTTATGGACAGATGGAAGTGGATAGACTTCAGCAGATACTTTTTTATAAAGAACTAGGGGTTAATCTGGAAGATATAAAGAATATTGTGACTTCCACCAGTTTTGATACTGTAAAGGCTCTGAAAAAGCACCATGAGAAACTCCTTGAAAAAAGGCGTAAATTGGATTTGATCATTTCAAATGTGGAAAAAACCATTGCGTTTAGGGAAGGAAGAATTAAAATGACAGATAGTGAAAAATTTGAAGGCTTTAAGGAAAGGCTTATAGAAGGCAACGAAAAGAAATATGGCAGGGAAATCAGGGAAAAGTACGGTGATGATACTGTTGAGAGATCCAATGAAAAATTCAGAAATATGACTGAAAATCAGTATAGGGAAGCTGAAAAACTGCAAAGTGATATAATGGATACATTGGAAAGTGCCTTTGAGACAAAAAACCCGGGGGGAGAACTGGCACAAAAAGCAGCAGATATGCACAGGAGGTGGCTCTCCTACTTTTGGGACAGCTATTCAAAAGAAGCTCATGTAGGTGTTGCACAGATGTATGTGGATGACAGAAGATTTACAGCTTATTATGACAAGAGAAAACCTGGAATGGCCAAATTTTTAAGGGATGCTATTTTTATTTATACCGGTATGAAGAAATAGAAAGAAAGATGATGAGATTTGAAGCTTTTAATACAATTGTTCATTAAGACTTGTGTAGAAACTGCCAATTTGACAGGTATGATGATATTTGTAGGTTTTCTTTTGGGCATGCTCAGAAATTATTCACTGATAAATTTTCAAAGAAGTCTTGGAAACAAGGCAGTAATGGTAACTGGTTTTATTGGAGTGCCCATACATGAACTCAGCCATGGAATAGCTGCACTGCTGTTTGGGCATAGAATTACTGCCATTAAATTGCTTCAAAAGCCGGATGCCAACGGTGTCATGGGATACGTAGAGCACAGTTATGATCAAAACAGTATTTATGAGCAAATAGGAAATTTTTTTATAGGGATAGCCCCCATTTTTGGGGGCATTGCCTGCATGGTTGCTCTGATGTATGTGAGCATTCCACAAACTTATAATAATTTTATGAATATCTTAATGAGAAATATCCACGTGGAAACAATAGATAAATCCACAGTTATGGGATTAGCACATTCCTATCTCGGACTCGTAAAGAATATTTTCTCAACTGGAAATTTTCAAAATCCTTATTTTTATGTATTTCTGTTTATATCCATATGCATATCTTCTCATATATCGCTGAGTTTGGCCGATATAAGAGGTGCTTCAATAGGATTGACAGCTATATTTTTCATACTGTTTATATTGAATATTTTTGGATTGTCGAAATATATTCAGGAGGTTAATTTGATAAAATATAATATTTTAGTAACGAGTTTTTTAGTTGTGGCAGTGATATTCTCTATGATAACCTTTTTGGTAAGCCTATTTTTTGTAGTTGTTAGAAGAAATTGAAATGACATTGATAGAAACTTGAATAGAAGAATTTGTACAATAATAATACAACTGCAGCATGATATGTTATATTTGCTGTAGCTGTATAATATCTTAGTGTTGTTCCCAATTTATAAATTTTAATTTTGACGGTCATATGTGAATAGGAGCTGTCAAAACACGGTGTTTTGTGTGAAGAATGTCTTTGTTTTTCCCAACAAATAAAGTTCCTATTTGTTTACCTTCAATAATACTGTATAAATTCTCTGGTCTTTGACCATGGGTTATAATCATATCAATGCCATGTGAAGTGGCAATTTGGGCTGCATCAAGCTTTGTGATCATTCCACCGGTACCACGGTTTGAACTAGAACCTTTTGCCAGTTTACGGATATTTTCATCAATATTACTAACTTGTTGGATAAGTCTTGCGTTGGGGTTTAACCTTGGATCACTTTCATAGAGCCCATCTATATCTGACATAAGAATTAATTTCTTTGCCCTGCAAAGTACAGCTACTATTGCGGAAAGTGTATCATTGTCACCAAATATTTTTTGGCTGGATTCAATTTCCCGATGGCTTACAGAATCATTTTCATTTACAATAGGAATAATATTTCTCTCTAAAAGGGAATCGAATGTGTTTATCAGATTGCGATTTTTTTCTTCCTGGTATACATCTTCTTCACTTAGAAGTATCTGGGCAACAATCTTACCGTATTCGCTGAAGAATTTATCGTAAATATGCATGAGTTCGCATTGCCCTACAGCAGCAGCAGCTTGTTTTATTCTGAGTTCTTTGGGACGCTCAATCAACCCCATTTTATTTGTTCCCACGGCAATGGCTCCGGATGAAACGAGGATGATCTCATAGCCTGAATTCTGGACACCGGATAAGACTTGAGCTAGCTTATCAATGTGCTGAAAATTTATTCCATAATTTTTACTTGTAATAGAAGATGTACCCACTTTTATGACTATACGATTTTTTATAAGTTTCATAATAAGCCAATCCTTTCTGTATTTTAGTTTTTATAGAATATAATTGAATATTGGTCTCATTTAAATATGATAAAATGATTATGTTGTTTAATTATCTAATTTAGATATCTTTTTTAAAAACTTACTTTATAATAAGAAAGCCCTAAGTTGATTAAAATCAACTTAGGGCGAATATACTTTTCCGTGTTACCACCTAAATTCAGTAAGAACTGCACTCAACCAGTACGAAGACATATCTTGATACTGTTTTCCTGATAGCGGTGGAATTTCCGATGAAGCCTACTGGATGTTCTTTCGGTTCATAGCTCCAAGACTGGTTCAATATTTTTTCATTAAAGTTTCACACCGGCCAACTTCTCTCTTAAAATCTAAAATACTTACTATTTCTTTTCACAGCATTTATAATATTTATTTTTTAAAAGTATAACACTAATTGAAAAAAATATCAAGTAAAGAATTATTGATGTGTATAATGGATATCTTTGAAAACAGACAAACTGGATGGAGCCATATAAAGATTACAAAATTGTAAGATGGCATTTTATTTTGTAAGGCAGCAGACATGGAGCTGGAGATGGAATTCATCTATAATTTAGATAGATAGGAGGGAAAGTATAAAATGGAAATATTAAAGGTGGAGAATTTGACTAAGATATATGGGAAAGGTGAAAACAAAGTAGAAGCACTGAAAGACATAAACTTATCCGTAAATAAAGGAGAATTTGTAGCAATTGTAGGTGCTTCAGGTTCCGGCAAGAGCACGCTTTTGCATCTTCTGGGAGGTCTTGACAGGCCTACTGCAGGTAAAGTGATAATTGAAGGAGAAAATATTTATGGTTACAAGGAGAACAGGCTTGCTGTATTCAGGCGGAGGAAAATAGGATTTGTGTTTCAATTTTTCAATCTGATACCTGTTCTGGATGTAGAAGAAAATATATCACTTCCGGCACTTTTAGACAATGACAGGGTGGATGAAAAATATTTGGAGGAAATTATAAAATTATTGGGACTTGAGGAAAGAAAAAAGCACCTTCCTTCTGAACTGTCAGGAGGTCAGCAGCAAAGGGTGTCCATTGGAAGAGCTCTTTTAAACAAGCCTTCCATGGTTCTTGCAGATGAGCCTACGGGAAATCTTGACAGCAAAAATTCAAAGGAGGTCATTGAACTTTTAAAATATACAGCTAAAAAATACAATCAAACCCTTGTACTGATTACTCATGATATAAATATAGCGTCTATGGCAGACAGGATAGTTACTATTGAAGATGGACATATAATTTCAGATAAACGTCTGCAAAATGACTAGATAAAGAAGGAGGTGATTAATATGATTACAAGTTACAAGGAACTTACAGGAAAATATCTCAGTTCAAATAAAAAGAGAAGCATACTCACTATTATAGGGATAGTATTGTCTGCTGCACTTATATGTACAATAGGTTTCTTTATCATGAGCATGCAAAATGCAGAAATTGAAAGGGTAAAAAGTGCCTATGGCTCCTGGCATGTGTCCTATACAGCTCCAGATAAAGAGCTTGCTGCAAAAGTCACAGGAAACCCCAAGGTTTCACGCAGCGGTTTTTGTCAACAAGGTGAGAATATAAAGATAAATGAGGATGTAAGTGTGAGTCCCGTTATAGCTTCGGACAGTGCCCTGGAACTTCTCCCCTATAAGATAAAGACAGGGAGATTTCCAGAAAATGACCATGAGGCAGCTGTGGAAAACTGGGCACTCAGATACGTGAAAAAAGATGCAAAATTAGGTGACAAGATAAAATTAAATGGCAGGGAGTATACCCTGGCTGGAATACTCCAGGATAACTTAGACAGTCAAGTTAATAAAACAGGCATTTTTTTATCCAAAGACAGTAGTATTGATATGCAGAGATCACTACTTATTGCGGAGATAAGCTCAAAGACAAATTTAAGAAGGGCAGTTTCAGAACTGGATGGTCTGCCAAAAAATAAAACAGTAGAAATAAACGGCAAAAATACCCCATCTGTTGTGAATAATTCTCCTCTTATAGATATAGAAGGGGGAGGAGACGGCAAATCAGGATTGTCCGGGCTGTACTCTACAGTGGCGATTATAATAGGAATAGTGCTTGTAGCAGCAATTGCGGTAATATACAATTCTTTTCAGATAAGTGTAGTGGAGAGAATGAGACAGTTCGGTCTCTTGAGGGCAATTGGAGCAACTCCGGCACAGATAAGGAAAATAGTGCTCAGGGAGGCGTCGGTGCTTTCGATCATAGGTGTACCACTGGGACTCATATGCGGTATTATAGCTATTTTTGCCATAAATCTTATATTCAGGATGATTGGTAAAGATATGGTTTCCATGATGATGAAAGTATCTATATCACCTGTAGTCATGCTTATAAGTGCTGCAGTTTCAATAGCGGCCATATATATATCTGCGCTGCTGCCTGCACTGTTTGCGGGGAGAATTTCTCCACTGTCTGCCATAAGCGGAAGGACAGCCATTGTAAAGGAAAAAATAAAAAGAAGAAAAAATATAATTATAAGCAAGCTGTTTAAATTTGAAGGAAATATGGCCTATAAGAATATAAAGAGGAACAGGAAGAGATACAGGATAACTGTTTTTTCCATAGCCATAAGCGTGCTGCTGTTTGTTACCTTCAAATCCTTTATGGATATGACTTTGAATTTATCGGGAAGTGTGAACGAGTCCAAAAATATACATTTTTCCATTCAGCCAAATATAAAAAGCGGTTTTATAAAGGATGACACCATAAAAGGTATAAGTGCTTTGAATTCAGTGAGCAGGATATACAAAATGTACAATGAATACAATTTTGTTGAATTTATAGACAAGAGCAGGGAAATAGAGGCAGTAAAATCCATAGATGGAGTATACGGCAAAAACGTGGAGGTAGAGGGCGAAAAGAAAGTACCCATGAATGGAATTGTCACCGTCTATGATGAAAATGCCCTGGATGCTTCAAAAAAGTATCTGCAGTCCGGAAATATAGACATGAATAAGTTAAATGAGGAAAATGGTGTTATTCTGATAAATAAAAACTTGGTGTACAATAAAAAGGAAAAGAAAAGCTATGTCGGTCCAGTAGCGAACATAAAAGCAGGGGATGAGATAGAGCTTAAATACAGCGGAGAGACGAAGACTACTTCAATAGATGATGGAAATATTACAAATAGTTATAAAGAATCAGCTCAAAACAGTGGCGATATCAAAAAAGTAAAAGTGCTGGCAGTTCTTAAAGATGAACCTTTTGATCTAAATGGACAGAATGGACCAAAACTTATAACTACCAGGGAAGTGGCGGAGAAACTTACAGGAATAAATGATATCAAACCAGTGGTACTGAATATTGCTATCAAAGATGTCAAAAATGAAAACAGCGCAAAAGATCAGATAGAAAATATTATAAAATCCGATCCTTCACTTAGTTTGATAAATCATCTTGATAAAAACAGAAGCACAAGATCGGTGATTTTAATGATTGAAATACTGGTATATGGATTTGTAGTGGTAGTGTCACTTATTGGAAGTGTGAACATCATAAATACCCTCACCACAAATATAATACTCAGAAGAAGGGAATTTGCCATTTTAAAGGCCATAGGCCTCACTCAAAAGGGACTGAAAAAAATGATAGTGCTGGAAGGTTTTCTCTATGCGGTTATTGGAACCATATACGGCTCCATAATAGCATGTGGTCTTTCCTATATGATGTATCAGGGAACGGTGAGTGTAAGAGAATCCAGCTGGCAGATCCCATGGATCGGAATAGCTATTGCAGCTGCTGCAGCTGTAATCATAGGATATATTTCCGTGCTTTCACCTCTTTCCAGAATAAACAGGGAAAATCTGATTGACACAATAAGAGAAGACTATTAACAATTAACAATGTACAATTCACAATTTATGGTGATTGTACATTGTTTGTGATTTTGCTGTACAATCCGTTTTTGTTTTAAATTCTAAAAAGATATTGAATTTGTAAAAAGATGTGCTATAATTTACTTATAGCTACCATACAAGTATACTTGTATGGTACAAAGACAATGAAGGTGATGAATTATGACTCTTGTAACAGGCAAAAATTTAACCAGTAAAAAATTATATCAAATTTTAAAGGAAGATATTATACATCTTGATCTTAAACCCGGCCTCAGTATTTCTGAAAAGGGTATTTCTGAAAAATTCAATATAAGCAGAACTCCTGTAAGGGAAGCATTTTTACTTTTATCCCAGGAAGGACTGCTTGATATTTATCCGCAGAAAGGTACATTTGTATCATTGATTGATCTGGATGCAGTAGAAGAAGCAAGGTTTTTGAGGGAACATGTTGAAAGAGCTGTGGTAAGGCTTGCGTGTAAACAATTTCCTGAAGAAAAGCTTATATTTCTGAAGATGAATTTAGAAATGCAGAAGATGTCCATTAAAAAAAATGATTATACAAGGGCGTTTAAATTGGATGAGCAATTTCATAAAACTATTTTTGAGGGGTGCAATAAGGAGAGAACCTGGGATACTATATGTCAGGTGGAAATGGATTTTCAGCGCATACGTGTGCTTACACTTTCCTCTAATTTGAAAATTGATGATGTATATTCTCAACATAAAATTATAATTGAAGCAATAAAGAATGAGAAACCCGAGAAGGCTGATGAAATTATGAAAAATCACCTGACTATGGTCAATTATAATTTAAAAGATGTAAAAGAGAGATATCCTCAATATTTTAAATGATGTCTGCATAAAATGAGGGTGTAACTTGACATATTCCGGCAAGAATATATCAAGCTCAAAAACCCTCTGATGAAATATATAACTATTATAATTTTAACATAATGTTTATTGTTATACCATAGTCTATTGAAAGTGAAATTCAGAGAGGTGAAAACTTTTGGAAAAGGTTTAATCTAACCTTAGTATCTAATGGATTGATAAGGCGGCAGTATGAAAGTATGATTGAATTGAAGAAGGATTGTATGAAGAATATAACGGCATGGAAAGCAGCTGAAATCAAATTACCGGATTTCAACTATGAGGAAATGTGCAGAAATACCAGGAAAAACCCGGTATGGGTGCACTTTGGTTCAGGAAACATATTTAGAGGATTTATAGCGGCACTCCAACAGAAGCTTCTGGATTCAGGTAAAATAAAGACAGGGATAACTGCGGTGGAGACCTATGACTATGAAATCATAGATAAAGTATACAAACCTCACGACAACTTGAGTCTTCAGGTAATTATGAGGCCGGACGGTAGTTTTGACAATACAGTTATTGCAAGTATTGGAGAAAGCATAGCTGCAGACAGGGAAAGAGAAGAAAACTGGAAGAGATTGAAGGAGATATTTTCAAAACCTTCACTTCAAATTGCCAGCTTTACTATAACTGAAAAAGGATATAATTTGAAAAAATTATCCGGTGAATTTATAGATGAAGTCAGCAGAGACATAGTGAATGGTCCAGATAAGGCAAGCAATGTGATGGCAAAAGTTGCATCACTTCTATATATCAGGTTTAAAGCAGGAGAACTTCCAATTGCAGTGGTTAGCATGGATAATTGTTCACACAATGGGGAAAAATTGTCTAATTCAATAAATACAATTGCAGCTAAGTGGGTTGAAAATGGACTTGTGGAAAAAGAATTTTTAAATTATATAGGCAATACCGATGAAGTTACATTTCCATGGAGTATGATAGACAAGATAACTCCAAGGCCTTCCAAATCTGTAGAGGAAAAACTTGAGGAACTGGGAATTAAGGGCATGAAACCAATAATAACAGTTAAGAACACCTATATAGCACCATTTGTCAACGCTGAGGGGCCTCAGTATCTTGTAATTGAAGATGCTTTTCCAAATGGAAGAGTACCCCTTGAAGAGGCAGGAGTGTATTTTACAGACAGGGAAACTGTTGAGAAAGTTGAAAAAATGAAAGTATGTACATGCCTTAATCCGCTTCACACGACAATGGCCGTATTTGGATGCATGCTTGGTTACAATCTAATTGCGGATGAAATGAAGGATGATGACATAGTCAGGCTTATAAATAAAATAGGATATGAAGAAGGCATGCCTGTGGTTTCAAATCCAGGGATAATAGCACCGGAGGATTTCATAAGGGAGGTTATAGAAGTACGACTTCCCAATCCATATATACCGGATACACCCCAGAGAATTGCAACGGATACATCCCAGAAGGTCGGCATAAGATTTGGAGAGACTATAAAAGCATATGTTGAAAGAGAGGATTTGAACGTAAGATCTTTAAAATATATACCTCTGGTTATTGCAGGGTGGTGCAGGTATATGCTGGGAATAGATGATCGGGGAAAAGAATTTGAATTAAGTCCCGATCCGCTTCTGGACAGCTTGAGAAAGCACCTTTCAAAGGTGAAGCTAGGAGGGAAATATGAGAGAGGCACTCTGAAGCCCATACTTTCCAACAGTGAAATATTTGGAATGGATTTGTACAAAATAGGAATTGGAGATAGAATAGAAAGTTATTTTTCTGAAATGGTAGCGGGAAAGAATTCAGTTAGAAATACACTTGAAAAGTATTTAAAATAAATATTATTGGGAAGGAATGTTTTTATGAAGATGACATTTAGGTGGTTTGGCGAAAATGATGACAGTGTTACATTGGATCAAATACGTCAAATACCGGGAGTTAAAGGAATCGTAGGATTTTTATCTGATATTCAGGCAGGAGAAGTATGGCCGCTGGACAGGATATTAGATTACAAGAAGAATATAGAGGATCATGGATTGGAGCTTGAAGTGATAGAGAGTGTAAATGTTCATGAGGACATAAAACTTGGACTGCCATCAAGGGATAGGTATATAGAGAATTACAGGGAAACAATTAAAAATTTAGGACAAACTGGTATAAAGGTTATATGTTATAATTTTATGCCTGTATTTGACTGGCTCAGAACTGACCTTGCATATAAGCTTCCAGATGGATCTGAGGTGTTGTACTACGATGATGACAAGTTGAAAGGGCTGGATCCTATAAAGCTTGTAGAGGACACTGAAAAAAGTTCAAATGGATTTTCGCTTCCAGGCTGGGAACCTGAAAGACTTAAAGAGCTGAAGAAAATTTTTGATTTATACAAGGGAGTAAATGAAGAAAAACTTTTTGAAAACTACAGATATTTTCTTGAAGCAATAATGCCAGTGTGTGAAAAATATGATGTTAAGATGGCCGTTCATCCTGACGATCCTGCATGGAATGTATTTGGACTTCCAAGAATAGTACATTCAAAGGAAAATCTGGATAAGATAATAAACCTTGTGGACAGTGCTTACAACGGAATTACACTTTGCAGCGGATCACTGGGATCCAGTACTAAAAACAATATACCCGAGCTCATAAGATATTTTGGTGCTAAAAAAAGAATATATTTTGCACATGTAAGAAATATAAAAATATTGTCCGAGAAGCATTTTCATGAAGTCTCTCATCTTTCCAGTGATGGAAGTTTCGACATGTTTGAAATAATGAAGGCATTTTACGATGTGGGATTTGATGGATACGTAAGGCCTGACCATGGAAGAATGATCTGGGGTGAAAAGGCAAGACCCGGATATGGACTGTATGACAGAGCTCTCGGAGCAACATATTTAAATGGACTCTGGGAAGCCATTGGAAAAATGGACAATAAAAAATAGACATTTTTTTACTCATAATTGATCATATAGAATTCCGACTATTCAATATGATCAATTATGAAAAAATGTCCAATAAAAATTATATACAAATTTAATTATAACATCAACTATTATGATTAACAATTAGGAGGAAATGTTATGAAAATTGCAAGAGTCTATGGAAAAGATGATTTAAGATTGGAGGAAGAAGAGATACCTAAAATTGCAAACGCCAATGATGTTTTGATAAAGACAAAAAGAGTTGGTATTTGTGGATCAGATGTTCATCTATATCATGGTGAAAATCCGTTAGCTGTATTACCGAGGGTTATGGGACATGAAGTTGTTGGAGAAGTTGTTGAAATTGGTAGTAACGTAAAAAATTTAAAAAAAGAAGACCATGTTGTAGTTGAACCAATTAGATATTGCGGCAAATGTTATGCATGTCGTCATGGGATGCCCAATGTTTGTAAGGAATTAAGTGTATTTGGTGTTCATGAAGATGGCGGTATGAGAGAATATTTTACAGTACCTGAGAAACAATGTTACATACTGGATAAAAAATTGGATTGGGATACAGCAGTACTTGCAGAACCGTACACTATAGGGGCAAATGCAACATTTAGAGGCAATGTGGGAATTGGTGACAAGATTCTTGTTCAAGGAGCAGGTCCTATTGGAATATGTATTCTTAAATTAGCTAAAATCAAGGGTGCAGAAGTAATGATAAGTGATATAGTATCCGAAAAACTGAAATTTGCCAAACAAAATGGAGCAGATAGAATTGTCAATGTATTAAATGAAGATATAAAGGAAGCGGTAAAAGATTGGACAGGCAATGAAGGGGTAAATAAAGTTATAGATGCTGTAGGCACTACAAAGACATTTGAACTTGGCTTTGATGTAACTTCACCGGCAGGAACTATTGTCGTACTTGGGTTTTCAGAGGATGATGCTCAAATTAAACAGCTTCCAATTACTAAAAAACAACTGACTGTTGTTGGAAGCAGACTTCAGGCTTATCAATTTGCAAATGTTATTAGGTTGATGGAAAGTGGAAATTTAAAATCTGACGGGTTAATTACGCATAAGTTCAAATTTAAAGAAGTTCAAAAAGCGTTTGATTTTGTTGATGAACATGCTGAGAAAGTTAAAAAAATGATTCTTACTTTTGGTGACTAGTTAAGATTAAGGCAGCTTGGAAATTAGGGATAGGTATTAAAAAATAAAGTTTAATTTTCATAAATAGCAAGGAAGGTGTAGTAAAAATGGAAAAAAATGATAATGCTACTTATCAGATTGAAACGAGAGAATTGGTTAAAGTTGCTGTAAGTGGTTGGCTTGGAACTGCGATGGAATTTATGGATTTTCAATTATATTCTCTTGCGGCAGCTATTGTTTTTAATGAAGTGTTTTTCCCCAATTCAAGTCCTGCCATGGGTTTAATAATGTCTATGGGAACGTATGGTGCTGGATATGTTGCTAGGTTGATTGGAGCATATATATTTGGAAGAATTGGTGACAAAATGGGACGTAGAACTGTTCTTTTTGTTACTATAACTCTTATGGGACTTGCGTCAACATTGATAGGTTTCTTGCCTACTTATCAAAAAGTTGGTATATTAGCGCCGATTGGATTAGTTGTATTACGAATCTTTCAGGGTCTAGGTGCTGGAGCAGAAATAAGCGGTGCTGGTGTTATGGTTGCTGAGTTTTCTAAAGTGAAAAACAGAGGTTTAATTGGTAGCTTAGTTTGTTTAGGAACTTCATCTGGAACATTATTAGCCAATTTAGTTTGGTCGATTATTTTAATGAATGTTAACGAAAACGATTTACTTACGTGGGGATGGAGAATTCCGTTTTTTGCTTCCTTTGTTGTCATGATTGCAGCAATTTTAATTAGAATTTTTGTTAAAGAGAGTCCGGTTATGGCGGAGAAGAAAAAGCTGCTTTTAAAAGAAAGAGAAGAAAAAGAAAAAAATAGTAAACCAGTTAAGGTTAAGAGAAAAGGAAAGAAGAGTTTTGCAATTGCCTTGGGATTACGTTTTGGACAAGCTGGCAATAGTGGTATTTTGCAAACATATCTAGCAGGTTTTATTGTCACTGTTCTTTTAATGCAAAAAACTGTTGCAACTAATGCCAATATTATTTCATCTTTAATATCTTTTATGACTATTCCTGTAGTTGGATATCTTGGTGATAAGTTTGGAAGAAGAAAGCTGTATATGATTTTATCATTTGCTATGGCAGTTTATGCGATTCCAATGATGATGATGATTAATTCAAAGAATGTTGTTGTACTGACTATTGCACTGGTAATTGGTTTGAATGTTGGTTGTCAAGGAATATTTGCTTTAGAAAATGTAATGCTCAGTGAATTATTTGGATCAAAAAATAGAGTGACTTTAGTATCTCTTGCTAAAGAAATAGCAGGTGTTATAGCTACTGGTTTTGGTCCTTTAATTGCAGCTAGCTGGGTGTCAGCAGTTTCAGGAAGTTGGCTTCCAGTTGCTATAATGCTTATTGTTTTCTCTTTAAGTACATTTTTTAGTTCTTATGCTTCTGAAGATGTTACCGGAAGAGATTTAAATGATTTAGATGATGCAATGTAGTTTTGTGTTTAAAGTTTATTAATCAAATGTGGGTTTAATTGCATGCTTGTTGTTAAGTCTTCTTATATAGTGAAACCTTTACATAATAAAATGGTATAGTCACAATTAAGTCATCCTTTACTGATATTTTTCGACTTTTTAGCGAAAATAGTCGGGCAAAGTGATGGCTTATTTTTGATATTGATAATTTTTAAATCATTTTGCTGTTTATAAACGTTATATAATATAGAAAAGGTTTTTGCAGGTTGTTTAGGAGGATACAGGATGGTTCGTGAGACCAGGTTACTACAAAAAATTGAAAATGAAGATATGGCTTATATGGATAAGCTGATTGCTCTTTATTATCCGGACATATTCCGATACTGTCTCTGGCATACGCCAAATCGCCAGACAGCAGAGGATGCCGCACAGGAAACATTTTTAAAGATGGCCCGTTATTTCAAAAAGTACGTACATAATGGAAAATTCAGAGCTTATATCTATAAGGTAGCTTCCAATGTGTGTATAGATATCTGGCGAAAAAAGAAAACAGAATCCCTGACTGAAGATCTGTCCTACAGGGAGCAGGGATTTGAAAAAGTGGAGGCTGATCTGGACTTGAAAGATTTAGTGCAGAAACTTCCTGAAAAACACAGAGAAATTGTACTTCTGCGTTTTGCACAGGATTTATCCTTGAGAGAGATTGCAGAGATAGAAAACATTCCACTTCGAACGGTACAGTCCCGATTGAGATCGGCACTGAAGCAAATTGAAAAAAATATAAAGTGATTCTTAGGCTCAGATGGAATTTGCTAATAAGGAATACTAGCCTTCGGATAAAGAAAGGAGAAAATGATCATGAATAAAAAATTGTGCTTGGATTTAAAAAAAGCCCTGAATGTACCTGTTGTGTATCATGGTGAACAGCTTGAGAAAGCCATCAGTCTGGCAAATAGTGAATATGAAAAGCACAGGTCAAGGGAGAGAATTGGATATGTGGAGTTTTTATTTCAACAGATTCCGTTTATGGGGAGGAGAATATGGATTTTCCAGGGTTCAATATTGATTCTTATGTGGCTGCTGCTCACTACTATTTTTCAGGAAGACTTTAAATATATTGCAGCCCGACACCTGCCGGATTTGCTCTGTCTATTTGCAATTTTCATAACTATGACCGGCTTGCCATTTTTGTGCAGATCTTATAGATACAAGATGCAGGAAGTGGAGACAGCTTCATTTATGTCAATGTCCGGATTATTATCAGCAAGACTCATTGTAATTGGTCTGGGTGACGGTATTTTCCTGCTGGCTGTTTCTCTTGTAACATTTAGCAAAGTGAGTATTTCCACTGCTTTAGTAATTTTTTATCTGCTGCTGCCTTTTCTGGTGTCCTGCTGCGGATGCATTTTCATCCTTCGGAGCAACCGCAGTCAGTACAATGTGTTTGCCTGTGAGTTTTTCTGTCTGCTCATATTATCGCTGCAGTTTCTGTTTCACACATTGGTGCCTCAAGCTTACCATCGGGCAGCTTTAACCGGATGGGTTGTGCTAAGTGTTTTTTTTGCAGCAGTTCTTGCCTTTCAGATATATAAGTTGATAGTGAAATTCAACAGGATCTGCGTTTGTTAAAATATCAAAGTATAGAGTTTAGATGTTAAATACTAAAAAAATCAAAGGGGTGATAAAAATAGAACTTGAGATATGTAATTTAACCAAGCAATATAAGGACAAAACTGCTGTGGACTGTGTGAACTTGAATGTATCACCTGGTGTATGGGGACTTCTCGGTGCAAACGGTGCAGGAAAGACCAGCTTGATAAAAATGATGGTAGGCATTACCGGTCCCACTTCAGGGAAGATACTATATGACGGAATTGAAATCGAGGTACTAAAAGAAGCCTATCGTGACATTTTGGGTTATCTGCCCCAGGATTTTGGTTTTTACCCTGAATTTACAGTGGTGGATTATCTGAAATATGTTGCAGCTTTGAAAGGACTCACCAAAAACCATACAAAAATAAAAATAGATGAACTGCTTCAGATTCTTACTCTAGCCGAAGTGAGGAAAAAGAAAATCTCCAAGCTCTCCGGAGGTATGAAAAGACGTGTAGGTATTGCACAGGCTCTTTTGAATGATCCGGAGGTGCTGATTCTGGATGAACCCACCAGCGGTCTTGATCCGGGAGAACGTGTGAAATTCCGCAAATTTATTTCTGAATTTTCCAGGGATCGAATTGTACTTATTTCCACCCATATTGTCTCCGATGTGGAATACATTGCCACCTGCAATGCCATCATGAAAGATGGAAAGATAATTTCAAAGGGAACTACGGATGAACTTGTGAAAACTGTTGAAGGCAAAGTATGGGAGAGCATAATACCTCCTGAACGACTTCCCTATTATGAAGGAGCTGTCCGTATTGTAAATATATTAAATGAAAAAGATGGAAATCTTTTCATCAGGTATTTGTCGGATGCCCCGGATATACCTGATTCAAAACAGGCCGTACCGCGGCTGGAGGATCTGTATCTATGGCTGTTTCCACAAGAGGAAACAAGAAAGGAGAAGATTTGACATGAGTATTTTTTATTTGGAATTGAAAAGGGTTCTGAAAACCCGTTCCACCTGGATTTTGCTGATAGCGGCCATTTTAATTTCTGGAGCCCTGGCCTATTTTCCCATATCCTTTGTCAATTACAATTATGTAAACGAGAATGGAAACAATGTTACAGTTTCAGGAATAAAAGCCGTACAGCTTATGAAGAAAACTACAGTTGAAGGGGATATCACACCGGATAAAATACAGAAGGCAGTTAAAAATTACCAGGAGGTTGCAAAGAAGTACGGAAGTATTTATAAGGATAATATTCCCCAGGACGTCCTTAATAAAAAAATACTTCCATTTCAACATATAATAAACAGGTTAGAGAATGTATATGCAGATCCACAGACCAAGACACCTGTGGATTTAAGCAAAATTTCTCCCGGGGAAGCGGCAGAAAATTTCTATAAAAAATACACCTGGCAAATAAAAAATAGAGCCATTCAGCCTTCAGCCCAGAAAAAAGCTCTTGCCCTCTATGAAAAAGTGGATAAGCCCTTCAAATTCACCTATGGTTTTGGCAGCAGCGATGCGGGAAGTTACCTCATCATCTTGCTCTTCTTGCTGGTGTTTTTATGTACGTTTATTACTGCCCCTATATTTTCTGCAGAATATCAGACAGGAGCGGACAATATACTCAGGTGTACCAAATACGGAAGGACGAAACTTGCTGTATCCAAGATAATTTCTGTTGTTCTGATCTGCGGCATAACCTCTGCGGTATGTATTTCCATTTTCCTTTTGGTTGAAAACAGTGTATTTGGGTGGGAAAGTTTAAAAACTTCAATTCAAAGTGTGGAAACCATCTGCCTTCCTGCTATAAATGTAGGTCAATTTGAGATGATCACTGCAGCTGCAGGTCTGCTTACACTTCTTGCCACTGTCAGCTTTACACTGTTTCTGTCTGCAAAATGTAGAAATACAGTGAATTCCATGATAATAGCCATTGTGTTCTGTCTGCTGCCTCTCATACTTTCCTCTATTTCAGGAAGCAATGCAGTGAACTGGCTGAGGATGATTCTGCCCTCTGGAGGAGTAGGTCTTGGAAACAGTTTCGGCATTAGCCTTGTAGAACTTAAATTTCTCACATTGGGATCTTACAGTTTTTGGTCGCCCTATGTAATGATCACCGCATCGGCTGCTGCCGTTCCGTTGTTTTTAATTCTTACAGTTTTATCCTATTGCAGGCATGAAGTGGCTTGAATTGAAGAAAAGGCTTTCTTGTAAAATTGATATTTTTGTTACTGCAAATATAAAGATATATGTGTTATAATTAAAAATATTAATAGATATTTAAAGAGATGATTTTTTACAATTAAAAAGGTTAAAAGTTACAGGTTTTAAAAAATTAATAGGGAAAGCGGTAAAAATCCGCTGCAGCCCCCGCTACTGTAAATAGGGATGAAATCATATATATTTGCCACTGGAAATATTTTTCCGGGAAGGTATTGAGATTAAAATGAACTATGAGCCAGGAGACCTGCCTGTAAATTTTTTGATAAATAAGCCTTCGGAGGGAAGTGGTTGTTTATATATGAATTTTGTTTGTATATAACCATAGCAGAAAAGGCTATGGTTTTTTGCTTTGGATTGCAGCAAGATTCTGACAAGAAGGCATCAAGGAAAACTAGATAACACCAGCTATCAAAAGTCAATAGGAAGAGAGGAATGGAATATGAAAAAGACAAAAATATTTTTATTGGTATTGGTTATTGTAATGGTTACATCTGTATTTGCCGGATGCGGCAAAAGTGTTAATAGTGAAAATGGCAGCAGCAATCAAGTCGATACGGAACAGAAAAAAATTAAATCGGCGTCTGAATATGGCGTGACACTTAATAAAACCAGTGTAGTATTTACAGATGCCAGAGGGAAAAAAGTAACTATAAAAAAGAATCCCAAAAGAGTTGTCTGCCTGTATAATTCTTATCTTGATATTTGGGACAGCTGCGGTGGAAAAGTAATAGGAAGAGTTCAAGAAGCTGAAGAAAAGCCTGTTAAAAATGCCGAATCTGCCCAGGTTGTTGGAACTCCAGGGTCTCCAAGTTTGGAGAAGATATTGGCACTGAAGCCGGATTTGGTCATAGCAACTGACGAGTTCAAAAATCAGGCAGCAATGGTACCGGTGTTGGAACAAAATAATATTCAAGTTATCGCTTTAGCTAATACCTATTTAAAGGATTATTATATGACACTGAGACTTTTTAGTGGAATTACCGGAAGAGAGGATTTGTATAAAGAACATATTGATGAGGTAAAGAAAAATGTAGATAAAATAATAACAGAAACTCCAAAGGATAAAAAATATAAGGTTTTAATAATATTTGCCACGGCCAAAGATATTACAGTCAGAAACTCCCATTCAATGTTGGGGGAAATGCTTAAAGATCTGCATACAGTGAACATATCGGATGCAGAGGCAAATTCATCTGAGGCAAAGGTATTTAGCATGGAAAAGATAATACAGGAGAATCCGGATTTTATATTTGTACAGACTATGGGAAGTGACAAAGAAAAGATAATGGAAAAGCTAAAGGAAGATGTGGAGGATAATCCGGCATGGAATTCTCTTTCTGCTGTGAAGAACAAAAGGTATATAATTCTTCCTAAAGATTTATATTTGTACAAGCCAAATGCAAGGTATGCCGAAGCTTATGAAGGATTGGCAAAGATACTTTATCCCCATGTATTCAACAAAACAAATTAAAAAAGCCCGCAGTTTTGATATGAAGGATATAAGGCTTTTTGACTGGAACAATTAATACTGAGGAGAATAGAAAATGGTTAAGGGCAATATAACAACTCAAAGGATTGGAAAAAGATTTATTTTATTGATTTTTATAGTTGTATCTATTATCAGTTTTTTTGTAAGTGTAGGGAATGGAGCCGTAAATATAGGTCCCAAAGAAATAGTGAATGCGGTATTCTTTGAAAAATCCACAGTAAATTATCAGATAATATGGAATGTCAGACTGCCCAGAACCATAGTGGCTGCTCTTGTTGGAACCTGCCTTGCACTGTCGGGATCCATACTGCAGGGTGTTATGAGAAATCCATTGGCGGGACCGAATATTATAGGAGTTTCCTCCGGAGCAGGACTTATGACACTGATAATTCTCATACTTTTTCCGGATTTTTATCATCTGGCACCTTTGGGGGCATTTGCAGGTGCACTGATGGCTACTCTTTTTATATATTTTTTAGCCTGGAGAGAAGGAGTAGCACCAACAAGACTGATATTAGCCGGAGTTGCCGTCTCTTCTCTGTTGGGAGCAGGGACAAATGCACTTATGACATTTTATCCAAACAAAGTGGCGGGAATTATAGGGTTTATGGTAGGAGGGCTTTCGTCAACTACATGGAAGCAGGTAAATACCTTATTTCCCTATGCCTCTGTGGGTATTATTCTACTTTTACTGATGCCCAACAAATTGAACATATTGATGATGGGGGATGAAGTAGCTACAAGTCTTGGATTGAATGTAGAAAGAACCAGGTTTGTCTTTATCGTGATCTCCTCCCTGCTGGCCGGAAGTGCAGTAAGTGTTGTAGGCCTTCTTGGATTTGTAGGACTTATAGTACCGCATATGACGAGGCTGTTTATTGGTTCGGATTACAGATATTTGCTTCCATCGGTTATTTTTACAGGGGCTGCTATGGTCATGCTGTGTGACACCCTTGCGAGAGTGATGTTTGCACCTATGGAGATACCTGTGGGAATTATAATGTCAGCTCTGGGAGCTCCTTTTTTTCTGTATTTGCTTAGGAGAAAGAGAGGGTATTGATATGGAATTGAAAGTTGAAAATCTAAAAGTGAATTATGGAAATAAGATAGTTGTAAAAGACATCAGTTTTGATATACATTCTGGAGAAATAGTTACAATTATAGGGCCCAATGGCTCCGGAAAATCAACTTTAATTAAGGCTGTAGGCAGATGTTTAAAACCTGCAGGAGGTAATGTATATTTAGATGGAACTGATATCAGAAATATGAATACCAGGGCCGTTGCACAGAAGTTGTCCATACTTCCGCAGATGAAAAACATAGCCTCAGATATATCTGTGGAAGAACTGGTGTCCTACGGCAGATATCCGCATTTGAAATTCAGAAGAAGACTTGACAGAGAAGATATGGATATAATAGATTGGGCACTGGAGAAAACCGGACTTGTCCCCTTGAGACAGAGGTTTGTTACAACCTTGTCCGGAGGAGAAGAGCAGAGAGCGTGGCTGGCCATGTGTCTGGCTCAGAGGCCTGAAGTACTTTTGCTGGATGAACCCACTACATTTCTTGATATATCCTATCAGATGGAAATTCTGGAATTAATAAAGGAATTAAACGAGACACTGGGCTTAACTGTGATCATGGTTCTGCATGATTTGAACCAAGCTGCAAGATATTCAGATACAATTGTTGTTATAAAGGATGGTAAGCTGTGGGACATGGGAATGCCGTATAAAATAATAAAAAAGGAATTGCTAAGAAAAGTTTTTGGAATAGAAGCTGACATATATGAGGATAAGATAAATAAATGTCCATTTTTTATTCCTAAAAATGTTATTATTTAAGTTGGAATGAGCCTTTTATACACTTTTAAATAAACCCATAGGGCATTTATTAAAAGCAATGTTCCTGTAATGAAAAATACATATCTGATGCCTAAACAGGCAGATACTTGTCCTCCTAAAATCGAACCTCCAAACACTCCCAGGTATTGGGCAGAAATATTAAATCCGAAAATTCTACCAGTGAGAAAGTCTGGAGTGATTTTTTTGATCATTACATTTACAGAAGGATTAAGCCCTCCCATTACCAATCCAAGTAAAAACCTGAGTCCCATAAGCTGCCAGGGATCTTTTACAAATGCCTGTGGTATGAAAATCAATCCAGCGGCTATAAGTGATGTCAACATGATCTTATGGGTTCCAATTTTATCTGAAAGTTTTCCAAGCCTTGGGGCAGCGATTATATTTGCAAGACCTGAGGCTGAAAATGCCATTCCGGCAATCAATGCCACATGATTCATATTATGGGATAATTGAGTGACATATATCGTTATAATTGGCTCAGCAGAATATAACGACATAGTTAATATAAAAGATGTCACAAACATTATAGCAGTTAAATTTTTGTAGGGTATGCTGTCCCATACTTCCTTGATCTTCAATATTTTATTATTTTGACGGGTGAAAGATTCCTTTACAAATAAAGCCGTTATAATGAATGCAATCAGAAGTAGTGCACCTGTTATAAAAAATACATTTTTAGGGCCAAAGTTTTCTTCTATGAAACCGCCGATTACCGGTCCAAGTAAGGAACCTGCTATATTCGCCGTTGAAAGTGTACCTAGAGCCCAACCTGCATGTTCATTGTCCGTCTGAGTTGCAATCAATGTAGTGCAAGCCGTACTATAACCAGTTATAACGCCTTGCAGCAGCCTCAATCCTATAAGTTCATATACATTATGCACAAATCCCATGCTTCCTATAACTATTGCCATGCCGAGACTTGCGCGAAGGAGCATTGGTTTTCGACCGAATTTATCGGCAGCATGACCCCAGATTGGTGAAAAAATAGCTGATATTATAAAAGTAGCACCAAATGCAATTCCTGAAAACTGTTCAATTAAAGAGGTATTGTAAATACCCAAATTTCCTATATATAGAGGTAATACAGGAGCAATTTGACTCATTCCTATACCTGTCACAAACATTCCAAACCAGCAGACAACCAGATTTTTTTTCCACAATTCCATATAAATATTACCCTTTCTTTTCGTGCTATATGATATAATAATAAACTATAATTTATAATTTATCAAATAGTAGTATAGTTTAAAGTTGATAAACCTTCATAGTAATGCTAAACTATGCTTATCCAGACGTGTAACAAGTATCTATCTCCGATTTTAAGAAGTTGGAGTATTAGCAATGGTAGCGTTCGGATAAATAAACGTATGGGGAGAGATATTTATGCAAAAAAGGAACCTAACCGGCGAAAAGATAATTAAGGCTGCTTTTGCATTGGCTGAGGAGATCGGCTTTGATAGAGTTACTTTTCAAAAAATTGCAGATAAACTGCATATAAAATATCCATCTTTATATAATCATTTTGATAATATGGATGCTCTTAAAACAGAGATGACAGTATATGTTATTCGCATATTGAATTTTAAATTAATGCAGGGACTGGTAGGTAAAAGTGGAGAGGATGCAATCAGGCAATTTGCCCATATTTATCGGGATTTTGCTTTTGAAAACAGGGAGGCTTATAAACTTTTCATGAATATTCCCAGCACGAAAAATAAAGAAATAAATTGTATGGCAAGAGAAACCATGAGCATTATTAAAAGCATTTTAAATTTTTATATAGATGATAGGGTGATTTTAGTCCATAAAAGTCGTGAATTAAGAAGTATTTTGCATGGATTTGTATCATTGACTTTTCTTGGATATTTTCAGCATAAACCTGATGTAGAAGTAGAAGACAGCTTTGAATTTATGATAGATGATTTTATTTTTTCTATCGAAAACGGCAAATCACCAGATTGTAATTGATGGTATCATTTGGATTTATGACACTGAATGGTATAATTAATTTAGAACAGTAAAATTATTATGTTTTACATTCAATATTGATGGTGAGGTAAAGTCAATGTACAGATTATTGCTGGTAGAGGATGACAGTGCCCTTGCAGCGGGAATAGAGTTTACTTTAAAAGATGAAGGATATGAAGTCCTAACAGTGTCAACAGTTAAAGATACAAAGAAAATAATGGAGGATAAAGAGTTCCATCTTATTATTCTAGATATAAATCTGCCTGATGGAAGCGGGTATGATCTGTGTAAATACATAAGGAGCAAAAGTGACGTTCCCATAGTGTTTCTGACTGCTCTTGACGAGGAAGTAAATATTGTGCTTGGTTTGGAAATTGGTGGAGATGACTATATAACCAAACCATTTGGGGTGAGAGAGCTTTTGTCTAGAATAAAGGCTATAATAAGAAGAAATTATAAAAGGGAACCTTCAGGCAGCATGTTTCAGAGCGGAAATATAACAGTAGACACTACAAGCGCTCTGGTGAAAAAGGGAGACAAAAAGGTGATGCTTACAGCACAGGAGTATAAGCTGCTTCTTATATTTTTAAATAACCCTGAAGTTCTCATGAAGAGGGATGAGATATTAAACGGCCTTATTGAAGGTGAAAAATCCTTTTTTGACGAGAATACACTGTCGGTCTATATAAGGAGAATAAGAGAAAAAATAGAAGATAATCCAAGGGAACCCCAGTATATAGTTACACAGAGAGGTATGGGTTATATATGGAATAAAAAGGTCAACAAGGAGTAATTGATATGAGAAGATATTTTATAAATCCCGAGCTCAGGAGAAGTACGACAATTCTCTTGATTTTAAATGTGTTTTTTATGACGGCTGTGCTTTTAAATTTAAAAATGTATCATTATAATCTCAAGCAGGATTATGTACTAACTTTTGGAGCCGTAACCGAAAGGATATACAGGAATAATCCTGAAATTGCCAGGGAAATAATACCTGTTATTACAGCTGGGGCGGATGAAGAAGAGGCTCAAAAGGGGAAACATATATTAGAACAATATGGGTTAAGCGAAAAATTGGAAAATGAACTTTTCCCATATATTAATAAATCTGCACTCAGGGAAAATTTAAATATAATCCTGATATTTATAAGTATGCTGATTATATTTTTTTTGCTTAACTATATTCAGTATGGATATTTTTATGAGAGAATAAGAAGGTTAAATTTTGGTGCAAAGAAAATAGTGGAAGGGGATTATGACATATCAATAGGTGAAGATAGAGAAGGGGATTTTTCAAAACTTTCCGTTTCATTCAATTCAATGAGGGAAATTATAAGAAATAATCTGAATGAGCTTAAAAAAGAGAAACAATTTTTGGTTGAACTTCTGTCTGATATATCCCACCAGCTTAAGACACCTCTTTCTTCTATGATAGTTTACAATGATATTTTGCTTAACAAACAGCTTTCAAAAGAGCAGTCGAGAAACTTCCTCATAAGCAGCAGGAACCAGCTTTACAGGATGAACTGGCTTATTAAGAGCATATTGAAACTGGCAAGGCTTGATGCTAGGGCAATAGAATTTCATATGAAGGGGCAGAGTCTGAACGAAACAATAAAATATTCTATAGAGGCTCTTGAAGAGAAAATAGTATCGGCAGGTGTACAGGTGAAATTCCATGAAGAGGGAGAAATAGTATTTTACCATGACAGACACTGGCTTTGTGAGGCTCTTATAAATATAGTTAAAAACTGTGTGGAACATACTCAAAGAGGAGGTAAAGTAGATGTATGTGTGATGGAAAATCCAATTTATAAGAGAATCACCATATCGGATAATGGGGAGGGCATAGGTGAAAAAGATCTTCCCAACATATTCAAGAGATTTTATAAAGCCAGAACCTCAAAAAGCAGTGATTCCATAGGAATAGGTCTGGCACTTTCAAAATCTATATTGGAAGCCCATGATGGAATTATAAACGTTCAGAGCAAACTTGGAGCAGGAACTACTTTTAGGATCACGTTTTTGAAGTACTAATGGGGGTATTGATATACCCCATGTGTTTTGCTTTCCTGAATTTTTTCATTGAGTTCATTTAGATAAGTCCACCTGTCAATTTTTTTATCCAGCTCTTTTTTCAAAGTCTCTTTTTCAGCTGTGAGTTTTTCGAGAAGTATATAATCAGAAGATGCCTCCTCCATTTCCCGTTCTTTTTCAGATATGGCATTTTCCAGATTTTCGATTATGCCGTCTATTTCATTGAATTCCAGTTGCTCTTTATAGGTAAACTTTAACTTCTTTTCTCGAGTATGGGTGTGAATTTTTTTCGCCTTATTTTCTTTAATATTTCCACCTGAAATTTCATTTTGCTTTTTTCTCTGCATCTGGCGAAAATAGGAATAGCTGCTGGTATACTGGGAGATCCTGCCGTGACCTTCGAAAACAAACAGCTTGTTGACTATTTTATCGAGGAAATATCTATCGTGGGATACGGACACAACAGCTCCTTTGAAATTCTGAAGGTAGTCCTCCAAAATAGTCAGGGTTTCTATATCAAGATCGTTTGTGGGTTCGTCTAGAAGAAGCAGATTGGGATATTCCATGAGCACTTTTAAAAGATAGATACGTCTTCTCTCCCCGCCGGAAAGTTTCCCAAGAGGAGTCCACTGAACCGAAGGTTCAAAGAGAAATTTTTCCAGTATCGCCGAAGCACTTATTTTTTCACCGCTTTCAGTATCGGCATATCCCGAGGTATTTTTTATATACTCGATGACCCTTTGATTCATATCCATGTCGGGTATTTCCTGGGAAAAATATCCTATTTTAATTGTCTCACCTATATCTATACTCCCGCTGTCAGGCAAGATCTTTTCACTCAATATATTCATCAGAGTGGATTTACCGCAGCCGTTTGGCCCTAGTATACCTATTCTATCATTATTCAGTATATTATATGAAAAATTCTTGACAATTATTTTATCTCCGAAACTCTTGCTTATATTATCTATGTTTATCACTTTTTTGCCTATCCTCGAACTTTTGATGTCTATGTCCAGTTTTGGATCTGATGTTATATGTTTCTCTGATGTTAGATTTTCAAATCTTTCTATCCTTGCTTTTTGCTTTGTACTCCTTGCTTTCGCACCTCTCCTTATCCAGGCAAGTTCCTTTTTAATAAGGCTTTTTCTCTTTCTGTCATCTGCATTTTCCCTTTCCAGTCTCTCTGCCTTTTTCTCCAGAAAGGTGCTGTAATTTCCCGTATAGCTGTATAAATTTCCATGGCTAAGTTCAAATATCCTGTTCGTGATTTTGTCCAGAAAAAATCTGTCATGGGTCACCATGACAAGTGCACCATTAAATTTATCCAAAAGATCTTCCAGCCATTCTATGGTTTCATCATCAAGGTGATTTGTAGGTTCATCAAGTATCAAGATATTTGAAGGAGTTATGAGCGTGGAAGCCAGAGCTATTCTCTTTTTTTGCCCTCCTGAAAGTGTGGATACTTTTGCGTCAAAATCAACAATACCCAATTTTGTAAGTATGGTTTTGGCCTTGTTTTCAATCCCCCAGGCATTTTCTGACTCCATTTTGGAGTTGAGATCAAAGATACTGTTTTGAAGCTCTGTATTGTCCGGATCTTTTTTAATTAGACCCAGGACGGCCCTGTATTTTCTTAAAAGTTTCATTACCGAGGAATTTCCTCTGAAAATCTGTTCCAGTACTGTGGCATCACTGCTGCTGAAATCGCAATTTTGAGGAAGGTAACCCAGGTCACATTTATTTGCCCTTGTAATTCTGCCCCTGTCAGGTATTTCAAATCCGGAAAGAATTTTTAAAAGAGTGGATTTACCCGTGCCGTTGACACCTATTATACCTATTTTGTCCCCCTCATTTATTCCAAGACATATATTTTCAAGCAGTATTTTTTCACTGTAGTTTTTACATATATTTTCTGCAGTCAATAGATTCATTATTACACATCCTTTGCCCTATTATTATAACATGAGTTGATGACAAATGTGGTATAATCATTATGGTTGCGTAAAAATTGCTGAAAGATGGTGATAATAAAATGAAAAACGAAAAAATTGTAGAAAAATTTTTAAGTATTTGTGTTATTGCAATTATATTGTTTTCAGCAGTAGGATGTTCGGATTTCAGCAGTGATAACAAAAATGAGGATAAATCCAGGCAAGTACTTGTTTCTGGGGACAGTGATGATCACAATAGTACAAGCTATGAATCCAAGACTTCGGTGCAGCTGGAAAAAGCAGTGGTGAGCAGGCATATAGATGGAGATACGGTATATGTGAGGTTGGAGAGCGGGCAAAATGCAAAAGTAAGACTTATAGGTGTCAATACTCCTGAGAGCACAACTAAGCATGAGCAGTATGGTGAAGAGGCAAGCAGCTATACAAAATCAAATCTTTTAGGGAAAACCGTATATTTGGAAAAGGATGCAGGGGATACGGATAAATATGGAAGACTTTTAAGGTATGTATGGCTGTCTCAGCCGGAGAAAATAAATGAAAGTGAGATTAGAAATAAAATGTTTAATGCTATACTGGCTGTGAATGGATATGCGCAGCAGATGACCATTCAGCCCAATGTAAAATATGCAGATTACTTTAGAAAATTTTGCAGGGAAGCCAGAGAAAACGACAGGGGTCTGTGGTCTGTAAATTCCGGTGGGACTACACGGGGAGACAGTGTAGGGGATACAAAAGGTAAAAGTATTTCATCAGAGAGGAGCTCAAGTGTAAAAGACAGTGATTCTTCTGACCACGGATCCATAAAGGGCAATATCAATTCAAAGGGTGAAAAAATATATCATATGCCAGGAGATAGTTATTATGACAAAACCAATCCTGAAGCATGGTTTAATACGGAAGAAGAGGCACAAGCTGCAGGATATAGAAGGTCAAAATAATAATATTTTAGAGTGAATTAAGGCATATGTGTTTAATAGGACATTGTGAAAGAATATGCGAAAAAAGGATAGAACTCCAACTTCATGAGTTGGAGTTCTATCTTAATATAAATGTATTTTTAAATATACTATTTTGTACAATTATATGATGTTGAATCAACACCTGAGCAGATGGATTGAATAAGTTTTGAACAATCATATTTTACGCCATCGATAGTTACACAATTATTTGAATCTGCTGATTTACAGACTGTTTCGTAATTTTTACAGGAATTATTGTTTACAGGACTGGCGTGAACTGTTGTAGCCACCCCAGCGTTTACTAATAATGGTGCTGCAACTATTAAAGATGAAAATATTTTATGCTTGATTTTTAACATTTTAAATCCTCCTAAATTTTGTTATATTGTATTTTTTAGTTCACTTTTCAATTGAAGTGCTGTTAAAGTGATTTTAGAAATTACAACTAATAACTTATGCTGATCAGCTCCTTAATCAATATTTTTGGGAATTTAGGCTTGTCTATATTCTAACAGTCTTTTCAAACTATATCATTATTAAATTGATGGCTATAATAGTAAAAAAATAATTGAAAACAAATTTGATCATTTTATAGAATAAAATAGTAAACTAAGAATATATTTTTAAAAAATACATTCTTATAGCCCAATCTTTTTCATAAGGTATGTTTAAAACATTTGGAGTATGCTGGGATATCAGAGGATAACTTCTGTTAAATGAAGTTATCATTGCAGAATGTTGTATTCTACCTTTTCTATTTTCATAGAATATTAAATCGCCTGGTTCCAGCATTGATACAGAGTCGACCTGCATACCCTTGACACCATATAAATTTTTTGTGGCGTTGGTTTTTAGATACCAGTAAAGAGAACCGGCTACAGCCCAGGAAACTGACCAGTTCTTGCTGGTATACCACCACCTGTTTTTACCTGAAAATACCATTGGAGCACCTCCAGCTCTGAGACATTGTGATATAAAGTTTGTACAGTCACCTCCATTGTCGCCTTGTACAAGAAAATATTTATAAGATGGATTTGGTGATTGGGCATATTTTACGGCATAATTTACGGCTTTAGCCCTGGAATAAAATAAGTTATTTCTATAGTTCATGATTGCTCCACAAAATTATTTACGGTATAGTTTATGTGAATATGACCTAGAAAATTACCTGTTCTATATGATTTTATCCTGGAAGTTTATTTGTGGTATAATTAAAGTCTGTATAAAATATAGGATATCAGGGTGGTAGGATGAATAAAGACAGATTACTGCAGTTATTTAATGAACAGATAAGCGGAAAAAATCATGCCAAGGGAATGAGAATTATAGACAATGATCTGGTTTCTTCTATAGAGATCACAAACAGGGAGACACTTGTGTATATAAAGGGCAGAGTCATTTCGGAAAGCCTTGTAAGTGAATACAATACGGAAATTGAATTGGATGCGGAGAATAAAAACATAGTATCAACTTACTGCAGTTGTCGAGATTATGAAAATAATGAATTCCGAAGGGAAAACTATTGCTGCAAGCATCTGATAGCTACTTTTTACAGGGCTGCTGACAAATTAAAAGATTTTTCTCTTTTGTGTGAATCAGAATCTGAGAATATTTTTCAATCTAAATATAAGAATTTGGATACTTTATCTGTGCTTTTAGGTGATGAGAAAAATAAGAAGGAGATAAAAATAGAAGTTTATGTGGATAGAAATCAATGGGAGAATAAGATCTCCGCTCAGTTTAAAATAGGGCTTACTTCAATGAGTTCAGGAAATCTCTATGTACTTAAAGATATAGATCAATTTTTGCTGGTAATTTACAATAATATACCTGTAGTCTATGGAAAAAATTTCACTCTTGATATGAAAAAAGATAAATTCAGCACGAGGGATAAATGTCTTGTGGATTTTATTCAGATGCTGAAAAGTGTAGAGGGAAGCTCCACATATCGGGGAAGAGTAAAGAAGTCAAATATAGATGGGAAATATATACATATACCAGATTATCTGGTGAGAGAATTTTTTAAAGTAATAGAAAAACACAGGGTATATTTAAATGAAGGATTTTTATATAGGTGTGTTGAAACTGAAATACTTGATAGCCCTCCACCACTGGAATTTGATTTGAAAATGGTAAAGGAGGATTATGTTTTAAGGGTTCTAAATGGAATGCCCATGGTTTTGGGATCTAGAAACAATGTGTTTTTCTACGGTTCAACCATATATCTTCCAGACAGGGAATACTGTTTTAGAATAAAGCCTTTTCTTGATGTATTCAGTGGAAACAATTCAGTTGCATTTCAGGGAGATGAGGAAGATGTCATACTTAGAGAACTGATTCCAAGGCTTAATTTATTGTCGGATAATATTGTTTTGTCAAAAGCTATAAAGAACAAGGTGGTAAATGAAAAATGCGAGTTTAAATTTTACTTTGATAAAGAGGGCACCAGGATTATACTTATTGTCAAAGTAAAATATGGTGCTTTTGAGTTTAATATATTTGAAGACTATACCGGAAAGATCGTATATAGAGATTCCAAAAAAGAGGAAGCTGTTTTGAAGACATTAGGATCACTTGGATTTGAAAGAGTTGAAAATAAATTCCATTTTATGAGGGGAGATGACTATGCGTTCAGATTTTTTAAAGAGGAAGTAGGAAAACTTCAAGAAATGGGAGATGTGTTTTATTCTGAAAACTTCAGGGGTATAAAATTTATAAAAAGTAAAGACATAAGTGGAGAGATTAAATCAGGGAAATATGACTATTTTGAGATGGGGTTTAAACTTGGGGATATACCTTCAGAGGAAACAGCTTCAATACTCAGAGCTTTTAGAGACAATTTAAAATATTACAAATTGAAAACTGGAGAATATCTGGATTTGGAGGAGCTAGAACTTAGAAAGTTTTTAAAACTTCTGGATGTGGTTTCTCAGAGAAATATAAGGGATAATCACATTGAGATAGATAAAAATAAGAGCGTTTATATAAATAACTATATGAAAAAGAATCATATAAGATATATAAAGGGAACAGCTGAACTTAAAAGAATAGTTGATAAATTCAAGAATGTAAAAGATCTTGAATTCAAGGAACCTGAAAATTTAAGAGGTACTTTGAGAGAATATCAAAAAATAGGATATAATTGGCTTAAGACACTGGATTATCTTGGATTTGGAGGAATACTGGGAGATGAAATGGGACTCGGGAAAACTCTGCAGGTTATTGTTTTTCTGCTGTCAAGTACAGGAAGCAGGTCATTAATTGTTGTGCCTACATCCCTGGTGTATAACTGGATTCATGAATTTGAAAAGTTTGCCCCGGATATGAAGATAGCAGCGGTGAATGGCTCAAAAAGCTGTAGGGAAAAACAGATAAAATATATAGATGAGTATGATGTGATTATAACTACCTATGGTCTTTTAAAAAGAGATCTTAAGATCTATAAGAATATAAAATTTGACTATTGTCTGCTGGATGAGGCCCAGTATATAAAGAACCCCCATTCTCAAAATGCTGAAGCTGTAAAGAACATAAATGCAAGAAGAAGGTTTGCTATTACAGGTACTCCTGTAGAGAACTCCGTCATGGAGCTCTGGTCCATATTTGACTTTATAATGCCGGGATATCTGTATGATGAGAAGAGATTTAGTGTGAGGTATTACAAGAGATTCAAAGAAGAACCTGTGGTAATTGAAGATCTGAAGAAACTTGTAAAACCATTTATCTTGAGGAGAAGAAAGAAAGATGTCGTAGGGGAACTGCCGGATAAAATAGAAAGAACTGTCATGGTAAACATGGGAGATAAGCAAAAAAAAGTTTATGGAACCTATGCAAGACATGCCATTGAGCTCATTGAGAAGAAAGTAAAGGAGGATGAATTTAAAAACAGTAAAATTGAGATACTGGCATACATTACAAAATTGAGACAGCTTTGTCTTGATCCATCTGTAATAATGGAAAATTATAATGGGAAGAGTGCAAAAATTGAGGCACTTGTGGAGCTTTTAATTCAGAGTACGGAGGAAGGACATAAAGTACTGGTGTTTTCACAATTTACTTCCATACTTAAAAATATTGGAAACAGGATGAAAATAGAGGGTATAGATTACAGTTATCTGGATGGATCTGTATCGTCCAAAGATAGAATGACATTGGTAGATGAGTTCAATACCGGCAGTAATTTGGTATTCTTAATAAGTTTAAAAGCAGGTGGAACAGGATTGAATTTAACTTCTGCGGATGTAGTAATTCATTTTGATCCATGGTGGAACCCTGCAGTAGAACAGCAGGCTACAGACAGAGCACATAGAATAGGTCAGAAACATGTAGTAGAGGTTATAAAGCTTGTGACCAAAGGTACTATCGAGGAGAAGGTAATACAGCTGCAAGATGAAAAGAAGAAACTTATAGACAGCCTGCTTGGCGGAGAGCTTTCAGGAGGCCAGGGAATTGCTTCGCTGACAGAGGAAGAGATTTTAAAATTATTTGAGCAAAAAGTATAGCTGCCGGGTAAAGTGCGTTTGTGTTATACTATTTTAAGAAGTTGTTCATATTTGGCCTATAATGGATAAAAATATATAGGGGAAAGAAGAGGTGAAAAGACCTGATTGCTGAAAATCAGGCTTAAAAATGAGCGGGTATAAAGAAATGACATTAAGCACCATAGGTGATTATTTGAAAAGCGTAGGTATATTTCCAGAGGATCATGAAATTGAGAGCAGAGAAATAGGGGATGGCAATTTAAATTATGTTTTCAGGGTGGTGGATCTAAATGATAATAGGAAAGTTGTTGTAAAACAAGCTCTTCCCTATTTGAAAATTGCAGGAGAAGGATGGAAATTGACTTTAGACAGAAACAGAATAGAAGCTGAGACACTTAAACTTCAGGACAAAGTTTGTCCAGGCAGCGTTCCAAAAATATACTACCACAGTAATGAATATGCATTGACTGTGATGGAAGATCTAGGTGATATGGAAATCCTGAGAAAAGCCATGATGGAGATGAAAACCTTTAAAAATTTTCCTCAGCAGATAGGGAGGTTTATGGCAAGGAATTTATTCCTGACATCGGATATGGGAATGAGTCCTATGGAAAAGAAGAAAATTGTAGGAAAATTTATAAACCCTGAATTATGTGATATAACTGAAAAGCTTGTTTTAAATGATCCTTACATGGATGCTGGATCCAATGAAATTAATAAATATATAAGAGATTATGTCAAAGAGGAAATCTGGGAAAATGAAAAAATATGTCTTGAAGTTTCAAAATTGAAGAATATATTCATGACAAAAGCCGAGTCACTGCTTCATGGAGATTTGCATACAGGTTCTATATTTATAAACAGTGAAAAGACTATTGTGTTTGACTGCGAGTTTGCATTTTATGGATCTTATGGATACGATATGGGACTGCTGTTTGCTAATTTTATTTTGAATTATGTTTCCTGGGAGGGAAGAAGAGATAAGTCTAAAGTGGAAATTGAACGTTATAGGGTCTATCTTTTAACTTCAATAGAAGATATATGGAGGGAATTTTTAAAGGAGTTTAATTATCTTTGGCAAAATAAATCAAAAGATATAATAACAAAAATAGCTGGTTACAGGAAATATTATGTGAGAAATCTGCTTCATGAAACCGTTGGGTTTTGCGCCTGTGAGATAATGAGAAGAATTATTGGAATGGCCCATGTACCTGACATAGATGCAGTAAAGGACCTTAGGGAAAGAGCCAAAGCTCAGATAATGGGATTAAAAGTTGGACAATCTATTCTCCTAAATAGAGACGATGTTGATTCCATTGATGAATTTATAAAATTAATTAGAAATTCTGCAAAATAAAATTTGGGGAGGTAAGAAAATGTCTGAATTATTTGCTATTAAGTGGGAAGATGGAGAAGATAAGCTTGTACTTTTGGATCAGACAAAATTGCCAAACTATATAGAGTATAAAACTTATGGTACGGTTGAAGGAATTTATGATGCTATAAAGACGATGATAGTAAGAGGTGCACCTGCTATAGGGGTGACAGCAGGTTATGGACTGTATTTTGGAATTAGAAGTGCGCCTGAGGATTCTTTTGAAAAATTTTATAACTATGTAGAAGAGAAAGCGCAGTATTTGAATTCAAGTAGACCTACTGCTGTCAACCTTTCCTGGGCATTGAAGAGAATGCTTAGAAAAATTAAAGATGAAAGTGATAGACCAATTCCTGAAATAAAGAAAATACTTAGGGATGAAGCCAAAAGGATTCACAGTGAAGATATCAAGATATGCAGGAGCATAGGAGAAAATTTGATTACACTGCTCAAGGATAATATGGGAATATTAACTCACTGCAATGCAGGACAGCTGGCCACATCAAAATATGGAACGGCTACGGCACCTATGTACATTGCAAAGGAGAGAGGATGGCATCTTAAAATATATTCAGATGAGACAAGGCCTAGGCTTCAGGGCTCTACCATTACTGCACTTGAACTCTACATGGCGGGAATAGATGTGACAACTATTACAGACAATATGGCAGCTGTGGTTATGTCTCAGCACAAGGTTGATGCTGTAATAGTAGGATGTGACAGGATAGCTGCCAATGGCGATACGGCAAATAAAATAGGCACTTTTGGAGTTTCAATTTTGGCGAGGTATTTCAATATACCGATGTATATAGCGGCACCTACACCGAGTATAGATTTAAATACTCTAACTGGAAAGGATATACCTATAGAGGAGAGGGATCCTGAGGAAGTCACCTGCAGATTTGGAGTCAGGACTGTACCTAGTGGAGTGAAGGTATATAATCCATCTTTTGATGTAACACCTCACGAAAATATAACTGCCATAGTAACGGAAAAGGGTATAGTATATCCGCCCTTTGGAGAAAATTTAAAAAAGATAATCTAAACTGAAAATTGAAGGTAGAAAGGGGAGTATTATGCTTGAAGATAAAAAAGAAGAATTGGCTGCGGTGGCAAGAGAAGCAGAAGAAGAGGGGCTGTGCAAACATAAATCTGGAAATTTTAGTATTAAGGATAGAGATACAGGATGCGTATTGATAACTCCCTCGGGAGTAGACAGGAAGGATCTAACTGGCAGGGACATATGTGTACTGGATCAGGATTTGAATGTAATAGAAAACAAAAAAGATTATAAACCAAGCAGTGAAGTACTGATGCACATTTATGCCTATAATTCAAGAAAGAATATTAGTGCTGTAGTACACACTCACTCACGATTTGCAACATCTTTTGCAGTTTTGAAAAAAGAAATTCCACCAATTGTATATGAATCTGTATACTATGGGGGAACTGTATATGTGGCACGTTATGAAAGGCCCGGCACAAAAGAATTGGCTCAGTCCATAGTTGGGCCACTTAAAAAATCGGATGCATGTTTATTGGAAAGCCATGGAGTTGTAACCGTAGGTAAAGATATAGAAAGTGCCTATCTTAAAGCAAGATATGTAGAGGAAATAGCGGAAATATATTATAGAGCTTTGCTGCTGAACAGCAATAAGGAGCCTAATGTTCTGCCTAAGGAAGAGTTGAAAAAATGGAAATATCCTTCCTACGTGAAATTTAAATGAAGTGGAAAGATATTTTTAAAAATAGAGTATTTTTTGGACAATGACGGGAAGAGGCACAAAAGGCAGGAGTTTTGAAATGAAAGAGGTTTGTGCCATTACCTGTCAATGTCTATAACGTCAGTTTGTAAAAAATAAAATTAAAGTGCAGGTACTTTTTCGAGCAGATACCTGACGTCTTTTAATTTACTGCGTATTGAAATGCCTTGAGGACATAGAGATTCACATCTGCCGCATTCTTTGCATTTTGAAGCCCTGTGTTCAGATGAAATGGAATTGTAGGTATCGTCACCTTTTCCAAAAATACTGTAATTGTTATAGGCACTGAAACATCCTGGAATATTTACGCCAGATGGACATGGCATACAGTATTCACAGCCGGTACAGTTGACTTTCATCTTTGAATTAAAGACATCCTTAACTTGATCAATTATTTTCAATTCTTTTTCTGTCAATAAATTTGCCTCAACCTTGCTTGCTGTCTTTATGTTTTCCTTGACTTGTTCCATGGAGTTCATTCCACTTAGGACAACTTTCACTTCTGGGTGATTCCATACCCATCTCAATCCCCATTCAGCTGGTGTCCTCTTAAAGCCCGATCTATCAAAAATAGCTCTGGCTTCTTTAGGCAGGCTGTTGACAAGTTTTCCTCCTCTAAGTGGTTCCATAATTGTAACTCCAAGTCCCCTTTGGGCGGCATATTTTAATCCCCTTGTTCCAGCTTGAAAGTTTTCATCTGAATAGTTGTACTGTATTTGACAAAATGACCAATCATAATAATCTACTATTTCTTTAAAGAGTTTTAATTTATCATGAAAGGAAAATCCGGCATATCTTATTCTGCCATCTTTTATAGCAGAGTCTAGGAATTCATCAACACCATTTTCCTTTACTCTTTTCCAGTTGTCACGGTTAAGTGAATGTATCAAATAAAAGTCTATATGATCTGTTTCTAAACGCTTTAATTGTTCATTTAAATATTTGTCCATGTCACTTCCTTGATTTATTAACCAACTGGGAAGCTTTGTGGCCAAATTGACTTTTTCCCTGTAACCGTCTTTTAATGCTTTTGCTACAAGAGGCTCACCTTCACCCCCTTTTGTTGAACTGTTCCCGTGGTAGGTATATGCGGTGTCCACGTAATTTACACCATTGTCGATTGCATAACGAATTAGTTCTATGGCCTTTTTCTCATCAATTTTACTGGAGTCGCCTCCAGGAAGCAGTGGAAGCCTCATACATCCAAAACCTAAAATTGAAACCTTTTCATTTGTTTTACCGAAACTTCGATATAACATTTGCCATCCTCCCTTTTATTAATAATTGTAACAGATTGAGCATACAAATATTATAAATTTTAGAGTAAGCTCAGTATATACATAAGTAATATTATGTATACATAATATTATATACATAATGGTGAATTTTGCAAGGGGGGGTCTGACCCCATTCCATTTTTTGGAATGGGGTCAGACCCCCTTTTACAGCTCCTTGTTTTTATAGGCTTCATAGGACAGAAAAAACGACAGCAAAAGTACGATCAGGCATATGGTCAGAATAATAAACCTCATTGTGATTTCAGAAATACCGCTCAAATAGATGATAAAAGGCTGAATTTTTTCACCGAATATTTTTGCAAATGCCATAAAAACAAAGTATGTACCTAAGAACAATATCATCACCACATATCTTGTTTTTAAATATCCGTATTTAAAATATATGGGGATAAGTATACTGCTGAAAAGCAGAATACTTATCAGGGCTACTATTATATCTTCAGTATTTACACTTGCAGGGGGTTGTACTATGCCTGTATATTTTGTAAAGATAAAAACTAAAGACAAAACTGCTGTGCTGATAATCAAAACTATAAACAGAGACAGGTATCTTGATATAACTATATTTATTCTATTGATAGGAAGGCTGTTCAGCATCATTTCAGTTCTTTCGTCGCGATAGAAACTGTTACTTAAAAATGCGTAGCCCGTAAAAACAGCGGTAGATGTATAGATAACACTGGTATTATCTTTAAAACTAATGGTAAATAATATTGAAATTAAGACAAGTATAACAAAGGTTCTTTTTTGTAAAAGTATATCTTTTAAAACCAAATTCCACATTATTTGTTCCCCCTTATAGTGTATACCATGATATCGTCCAGAGTGGCTTTCTCAATTATAACGTTGTCCTTGAACAGCTTTTTTATTTCTGAGCTGTTATTGGTCAAGCCTTCAAATCCATAGGAATTTTCTCTTATACCTACGAATTTTTTCCTGATATCGGGCTGCAGCAGATTTTTATCACCTTTTACAATGCCGTAACTATCTAAAATATTATCTTTTGTGTCTGAAAAAACTATCCTGCCTGAATTTAAAAAAGTGATGTAATCCGCTATTTTTTCAAGATCCGTGGTTATGTGGGTGGAAAACAATATTGCTTTGTTTTCATCCTGGATTATGGAGTAGAGTATATCCAGCATTTCACTTCTGAAGACCGGATCCAGTCCTGAAGTGGGTTCATCCATTATGATGAATTCGGCATTGTGGGAAAGGGCAATGGCAAGAGAATATTTCATCATCATTCCCTTGGAAAGCTGTTTTATTTTTTTGTTCCCGGGGAGATTGAATTCGTCCATATATCTATTGAAAGTTTTATCGTCCCAATCTTTATAAAAACGGGATATGATATTTTTCATAGCTGTTGTAGTCAGATCCTCGTAAAAATAATTTGCATCATATACGAAGCCTATCCTTTGTTTTATCTGCTTTTCGTATTTTAAATTGTCCAGGCCAAAAGCCTTTATAATCCCTGAATCCTTTTTTACAAGATTCATTATGAGCTTTATGGTAGTGCTTTTACCTGCACCATTTGGACCTATGAGCCCCATAATGTATCCTCTGGGCAAATTGAAACTTATATTGTGCAGGGTAAAATCCTTGTAGGTTTTACCTAAATTTATAATCTCCAGAATGTTATCCATGATATCTCCTCCATTTACATATTGTCGTATAGAATATCCAGCATTTCTTCCAGATCTTTTTTTGTAAGGTCAATGATTTTGCTCTCTTCTATGGCTTCCATCAATTTGTCTTCAATCGATTTGATCTTTTTTTCTCTTAAAAGATCCTTGTTCTGTGATGATACATAAGAGCCTTTTCCAGGAACTGTTTCTATAAAACCTTCCCTTTCCAGTTCTTCGTAGGCTCTTTTAGTCGTTATGACACTTATTTTAAGTTCTCTGGCAAGATTTCTTATTGAAGGCAGAAGTTCACCCTCGGAAATGCTGCCTTTTATTATATTGTCTTTTATCTGCTTTGTAATCTGTTCATAAATAGGATCCTTTGATATATTGGAAATAATTATGTTCATAGGTAGTACTCCTTTGAAAATCATATATACTGTATATATTAATATATACACAGTATATACAATATTTATATTTCTGTCAATGGAAAAAAATGATCTTCTTGTTGAAAAACATTTAACTGTAAAATAGATCAATAATTAAATTTGAATTTATGAAAAAATACAGATTTGTGATATACTGTGTTTAGAAAAAACGCAAATTTATTAAAATGGAGAAAAAATATGAGTAATATATTTTATTATGATATTGCAATAGGCAGAATAGGAATTGCCGAAAATAAAAAGGCCATTACAAATCTGTATTTTGAAAATAGTTTTAGCGAAAAATATGATATTGTTGAAGAAACACCTCTGTTGAAAAAAGCATATCTGGAGCTTGAGGAGTATTTTAATGGGAATAGGAAATTGTTTGATCTGCCCCTGGCACCTACAGGTACGGAATTTCAAAAAAAAGTGTGGAAGGCACTTGAGGAAATTCCCTATGGTGAAACTCGCAGCTACAAGGAAATAGCTACGTATATAGGTAATGAAAAAGCTTGCAGGGCGGTGGGAATGGCAAATAACAGGAATCCTATTCCAATTTTTATTCCCTGCCACCGTGTTATAGGTTCCAATGGAGATTTAACAGGTTATGCCGGAGGATTGGATTTAAAAAAGAAACTTCTAAAAATAGAAAATGTAAATGCAGCACTTTAATGGAGGTAGTAATTATGTTGAATATAGGTTGTCATTTATCAGCTGCCAAGGGTTATGAAGCAATGGGAAAAACAGCACTTGAGATAGGGGCCAATACATTTCAATTTTTTACCCGCAATCCAAGGGGAGGAAAGGCTAAAAAAATTGATCCTGAAGATATAAATGAACTTTTAAAAATTATGCAGGAGAATAAAATCTCTGTGGTTATGGCTCATGCACCTTACACTTTAAATGCTTGTTCTGCAAATGAAAAAACTAGGGAATTTGCATCTGAAACTATGAAGGATGATTTGAAAAGAATGGAGTATTTGCCCCATAATCTATATAATTTTCACCCAGGGAGTCATGTGAAGCAGGGGGTTCAGGTTGGAATAAAGTACATTGTAGATATGCTTAATTCCATATTGATACCTGAGCAGACTACCACTGTTCTACTTGAAACAATGGCAGGAAAGGGCACAGAAATTGGGAGGAGTTTTGAAGAATTAAAGTGTATATTAGATAGAGTTGCACTTTCTGATAAAATGGGTGTATGTCTTGATACCTGCCATGTCTACGATGCGGGATATGACGTTGTAAATAATTTGGATGGTATTATAGATGAATTTGACAGAATAATCGGATTGGATAAACTCAAGGCAATACATTTAAATGACAGTAAAAACTCATTTTCAAGTCATAAGGATCGCCATGAGAAAATTGGGCAGGGTTTTATCGGGAAAGAAGCCATTGTAAGAATTATAAATCACCCAAGGTTGTGCCATCTTCCATTCTTTTTAGAAACTCCCAATGAACTGCCGGGTTATGCAAGAGAAATTAAAATGCTGAGAGAATCTTACACATGGCAGTGACTGGTGATTATGAGCAAAATGTAAATAAAAGGAGAGCTGATTATGAGTTATTCTGGAGTTATCTTTGATCTTGATGGTACGCTTTTAAATACACTTGATGATATGGCTAATTCAATGAATACTGTATTGATTAAGCATGGATTTCCTGTACATGACGTGGAAAAATATAAATATTTTGTTGGAAATGGTATTGAGAAATTGGTATTGAGGGCTCTGCCAGAAAATAATTCAAATGATGAAATGGTGAAACTGTGCTTGGCAGAATTTATAGATGAATATAATAAAAGGTGGCATGAACTGACAAAACCGTACAGCGGAATAAACGAACTATTGGACGAGCTTTATTTTTTGAAAATTAACATGTCGGTACTTTCAAATAAACCTGATAATTTTACAAAGATAATAATTGACAAATTTTTCGGAATGAAAAAATTTAACTATGTTCTCGGTTCACGGGCAGGTATTCCTAAGAAGCCGGATCCTTCTGCAGCACTGGAGATATCCAGACTTTCAAAGATTTCACCTCCGAGCTATCTTTATCTTGGGGATTCAGGTGTGGATATGAAAACAGCTAATGGTGCTGGTATGTATGCCATAGGTATTACCTGGGGATTTAGAAAAGCTGATGAACTGTTAAAAAATGGAGCAAAGGCTCTTATTGGAAGGCCTATGGAACTTATTGATTTTATCAAATAATTTCTGTTTCTGAGTTTTTTTATTGTTAAATAGTATGCATTTAGATGCAATTAAAATATATGATATAATGGTTTCATGAATTTACACAAGCAAGAGAAAAGGAGGTATCTGTTGAATGCCAAATTTTTATGCCGTAAAACAGGGAAAAAATACGGGTATATTTGATAATTGGGAAGATTGTGAAATACAGATCAAAGGTTTTTCCGGAGCTGTATACAAGAAATTTAAGGATTATGATTCTGCACTTAAATTTTTAAATCAGGATAGGGCTGATTTACCTCGAAATACATGTGAAGAAGATGTTCTCTATGCGTATGTGGATGGTTCCTATAATGATAGTAAGAAGATAGCTGGGTATGGCGTGGTTATGGTAAAAAATGATGCTGTACTCTTTAAGGATCTGGGAGCATTTAGAATCAGCGATATGATTGAAAGTAGAAATGTATTTGGTGAGATAAGGGGAGCTTTGAAAGCTGTTGAACTGGCATTGGCAAATGATTTTACAAGTGTAGTTATTGCATATGATTACAAGGGCATTGAATGTTGGGCCACAGGCGAGTGGAAGGCCAATAAGATTCTTACTAAGGACTACAGGGATTTTATGCAAAAATATATGAAAAGGATAGAGATAAAATTTAAGAAAATCAAGGCTCATTCAGGCGAAGATAAGTATAATGATCTAGCTGATTCACTGGCAAAAAAAGCTGTTGAAATATTATAATGAGTCTTTGGTTATTTTAGTGTCCGAATTTCTAGGGGTACATTCTTATATTTCAAATAATAGGTCTTAATAATTATGGCAGAAAGAAGGGTTTTTTAAATTGATACAATTATTATGGCTAACTCCTCTGGGATTCCTCGTTGGAGCATTTGGAACTTTAATTGGTGCTGGTGGAGGTTTCATACTTGTACCTATATTGTTGTTGTTGTATCCTGACAAAAGCCCAGATACTATAACTAGCATTTCTTTGGCAGTTGTATTTTTTAATGCATTATCTGGTTCTTTTGCTTACTCTAGGATGAAACGTATAGATTATAAATCCGGGATAATGTTTGCAATTGCAGCGCTTCCGGGATCAATAATAGGATCAATTATAACATCATATGTACAAAGGCGCATTTTCAATGGAATATTTGGTGTGATATTGGTTATTGTGTCAGTGTTCTTAATGGTGAGAACGAAAAAGGAAGCAATGAAAAGCAATATAGTAGTTAAGAAGGGATATGTTACAAGAACAGTAATAGATATTGAAGGAGTAAAACATACATTTTCATATAATCCTATTGTTGGGATTATTTTAAGTGTTTTTGTAGGCCTTATATCTAGTTTTTTAGGAATAGGAGGTGGAATAATACATGTTCCAATACTTATTAACGTATTAAATTATCCGGTTCATATTGCAACCGCCACATCACATTTTGTCCTGGCAGCGATGTCACTATCAGGAACGATAGTTCATATAGTAGACGGAGCACTTCAATCTGGCGTAATTCAAACTGTTGCGTTATCAATTGGTGTATTATTCGGAGCACAATTAGGCGCTAGAATTTCACAAAAAATTCATGGAGTGACAATAATTAGAAGCCTTGCAGCTGCTTTAGCTCTTGTAGGAGTAAGGATATTTTTTATGGCTCTCTAAATTAATGAGTACAATATTTAATACAAATTTTCTCTTTTCTTTAATTTCTTGAAGTTTTTTTCAAATTCTAAAGCGTTCATTTTATCGAAATTATTTATTATGGTTTGCACTCCTTTATAAAAGAATGGAAAAGTTACCAGAATATAATTATTTTATACCAGCAGGTAGAAAAAATGCTAAATAAAAGATATAGTAATAAAAGTTGAGGAACTTGAAGCAATGAGACTGAAAGATATTGAAAAATTAAATCAAGAAGAATGTGCTGAAAGAATGCATGTGTCCAGACAGACTTTTCAAAATATAATAGATAGTGCAAGAGAAAAAACAGCTGTTGCTTTGACACAGGGAAATTCAATAAGGATAAGTGGAGGAAACTACAGGCCTGTATTCTGCAAATTTAAATGTTTTAATTGTGGCAACGTATATGAAATAAAAAAAGAAGAAGACAAATATGTCTGCCCTTCCTGCGGTTTGGATAAAGTTATTTGTAATAAAAAAGCTAATCTCTGCAAAAGATGGTGTAAATTAGGTAGAAAAGATGATAAATTCTGATAAAATATTAAATTAAATAAAAAAGATAAAGACTAAAAATACGTAAAAAGTTTTTTTGCAAATGATATGCCGGTATTTGTGGATTTTTGGACTCCATATGTATGAAGAAAAAATTGAATAATAGAAGAATGTATGTGCCAAAAATATTCTGTTTGGAGATATTTTTGGCACATAGGAAATTGTAATTAATTTGAACATAGAGTTTTAGTTTTCTTTCTTTATTATAAAAGAGTTTAAGATCTGTTTAATATATCTAAGGGTTTTTGGTAATATATCTTCTATTTTTAGTTGGTTTTCTGAATTTAAAACTTTTATCAGCATCCCATGATATAGCAGTATTGTCATTTCATTAACGTCATCTAAATCTGACTCATTTAGATAGCCATCTGACTGAATTTTTGATAATAATACTAAATTTCTTGTATATAAATCACTGCCCAAAAGCATTGGCAGGAGTTCTTTCGAATTTCCACTCAGTTCCTCAGGAAAAATGGAATAATATTCTTGAATTATATGCGGTATGAAGTCGTTGTGTTTTCCAAAAAAAATATTGTTATATATTTGAGGGTTTAAAAAAGAGTATTTACAAAAACATTCCCATATTTTATAGTATATTTCTATACTGCCCTTTGCTGATTCTATATATTTTTCTAAGTTTAAGGTATATTCTTTAAGATGTTTTATTGAAGCAAATAATATAAGTTCATCCAGGTTTTTAAAGTAGTGGTAAATGGTAGCACTATTGTATCCCGCCAAATCTGAAACCTTCCTTATGGTAACAAATTCAATTCCCTCCTCATCAATAATACGTGCAGCAGCATCAATAAAATAACTCATGTTTCTATACTTTTTTATATCTTTTTTGTTCATTTTGCCCTCCAAAAATGTTTGATTCATATAACCTATTATAACATAGTGCAAGTGTATTACTCAATGTTATAAGATGTATTTTAAATTTTTATAGATGTATAGGTTAAAATGTAGATATTGTAATCATTTTCAGCTTTATTGAAATTTATGATAAAACCAATTTGATATTTCTATAACTTTCAATCATGATTATTTATCAATCATGATTGATAAATCAAACATGATATGTTAAAATTTATACAAGTAAAATTGTTTAGACAATTTTAATAATTTTAATAGAGGAGGTAGAATAATGAAACTTGAAATTGGAAACTTCCATGTAAAGGACATTTTTTTTGGCGAATCAACAAATTATAAAGATGGTATTTTGACAATTAACAAAAAAGAAGCCTTAGATTATGTACTGGAAGACGAACACATTACAGAGGCAGATCTTTTAATTGTGAAGCCTGGGGATGAAGTTCGCCTTGTTCCTGTAAAAGAAGCTATTGAATGCAGGGTTAAGGTTGATGGGACTACATTATTTCCTGGGGTAACTGGAGATGTAGCTCCGGTTGGAAACGGTTGCACGCATGCGCTTAAGGACTGCAGCTTGCTTGTGGTTGGAAAACACTGGGGTGGATTTCAGGATGGTTTAATTGATATGAGTGGTGAAGGAGCCAAGTACACTTATTTTTCACAGATTAAAAACATTGTTCTTGTTGGGGATACAGACGAAGGTTTTGAGAAAAATGAACAGCAGAAGAAAAATAAGGCTTTAAGGTGGGCAGGACATAAACTAGCGGAATATATAGGAAGCTGTGTTAAGGATTTAGAGCCTGAAGATGTTGAAACTTTCGAATTGGATCCTATTACAAGGAGATCTGAAGACCTTCAAAAACTTCCAGGTGTTGTATTTGTTATGCAGCCTCAATCGCAGATGGAGGAGATGGGATACAATGATCTTGTTTATGGCTGGGACACAAATCACATTGTTCCCACATTCATGCATCCAAATGAAATTCTAGATGGTGCAATGATTTCGGGAAGCTTTATGCCCTGTTCGTCAAAATGGGCAACTTATGATTTTCAAAACAATCCTACTATCAAAGAGTTATATTCAGAGCATGGCAAAACAATAAATTTCCTGGGTGTTATAATGTCAAATTTGAATGTTGCTTTGGAACAGAAAAACCGAGCGGCATTGTTTGTAGCTCAAATGGCAGAGTCTTTGGGTGCAGAAGGTGCCATAGTTGCTGAGGAAGGCTATGGTAACCCTGATGCTGATTTTATTGCATGTATTGTGGCACTGGAAAATGCCGGAATCAAAACTGTAGGAATTACAAATGAGTGTACAGGTCGAGATGGAGAATCACAGCCTCTGGTTACCCTTGACGAGAAAGCCAATGCCATAGTTTCTACGGGAAACGTATCTGAATTAATAGAACTTCCTCCTATGAGAACGGTAATTGGTGAGCTTGAGTCCCTTAGCAGAGATGGATTGTCTGGTGGCTGGGCAAATGATGAGATACTGGGACCTTCTGTGAGAAAAGATGGTTCAATAATTATGGAAAACAATGCTATGTTCTGCGGAGATCAGATTTGTGGATGGTCGCCAAAAACAATGAAAGAGTTTTAGGGAGGTGGAACAATATGAAAAAAGCAATTTTATATATAAATCAATTCTTTGGACAAATAGGCGGAGAGGATAAAGCTGATTTTGAACCTGAAATAAGAGAAGGCCTGGTTGGACCGGCTATGGCATTAAATAAATATCTTAAAGATGCCGAAGTTACCCATACCATAATATGCGGTGATAACTTTATGGGCTCCAATGAAAAAGAAGCTGTAGGCAGAATATTGGGCTTTCTCGAGGGAAAAGAATTTGATATCTTTTTTGCAGGCCCCGCTTTTCAGGCAGGAAGATATGGAAATGCCTGCGGAGTTATTTGCAAAGCTGTCAAAGAAAAGTTTAACGTTCCTGCGATCACCTCCATGCACGTTGAGAATCCTGGAGTAGAGATGTTTAAAAAAGATGTATATATATTCAAGGGTGGAAATAATGCAGGAAGAATGAGACGCGACATGAAAATTATGGCTGATTTTGGAAACAAAATATTAAACGGTGAAGAACTTTTATGGGCTGATGCAGAGGGCTATTACGGAAGAGGTAAAAGACACCAGGTATGGCTCGAATCCAAGGAACCTGCAGCTAAAAGAGTTGTAAAAATGCTGATTGACAAACTTAATGGTGAGAAATTTCAAACTGAACTTCCTATTCCTAAAAAAGATATGGTACCTATAGCTTCTGCTATAAAAGACCTAAGTAAAGCTAATATAGCAGTAGTGACTTCAGGAGGAATAGTTCCAGTAGACAATCCTGACAGAATTCAATCTGCATCTGCTACAAGGTGGGGAAGGTATGACTATTCCAAAATGGATAGGCTGGAAGCAGGAGTATTTAAAACAATACATGCAGGTTTTGACCCGGCTGCAGCTAATGCAGATCCAAATGTCATAGTTCCTCTGGATGCTTTGAGGGCATATGAAAAAGAAGGAAAAATAGGAAAACTTCATGAATATTTTTATTCAACTGTAGGAACAGGTACGACACAGGGTGAGGCTGCCAGAATGGCCAAAGAAATTGTGGAGTACTTAAAAGAAGCTAAAGTAGATGGAGTTATATTAACCTCCACCTGAGGAACTTGTACACGTTGCGGTGCAACGATGGTAAAAGAAATTGAAAGAGCAGGTTTCCCCATAGTTCAAATGTGCAATCTGATTCCTGTTGCAACTACGGTTGGCTCAAACAGAATAGTGCCAACTATATCTATACCATATCCACTTGGAAATCCGGCAGATTCAAAAGAGCAGCAGTGGAAGCTTAGATATCACAGGGTAGGAGTGGCACTGGATGCTTTAGCGACAGACATTAAAGAACCGACTGTCTTTAAAGTAAAAATCTGAATCAGTTAACTGAATAGGTCTTGTTAAAGTAGATGAGACCTATTTGGATTGGTTTTGTCAAGGGGGAAAATTAATTATGTCAAGTGAACAAAAAACAACAGATCGATCGGTTTTATATGTTTCTGCAGGCATAGCTCTGATATTTGTAGCATTTAGTATAATCCTGCCTTCTCAAATGGCCAAAGGAGCCAATGGTGTGTTATCATTTCTAACTACTAATTTTGGTTGGCTATATCTCATGTCGGCGTTTATCTTTACAATAGTTCTATTTGTTATTGCTCTCAGTCGTTTTGGCAATATCAAACTAGGGTTGGATGATGAAAAACCGGAATTTACAAACTTCCAGTGGTTTACTATGCTATTTGGGGGAGGAATGGGCATAGGGATGGTTTTCTGGGCGATTGCTGAACCGATAACTCATTATATGTCACCACCTGTGGGGCAACCAGGGACTCCGCAAGCTATGCATGATGCCATGCGAATTGTATTTAATGATTTTGGTATTCATGTATGGGTTATTTATGCGATTTGTGGTTTAGCTCTGGCCTATTTTCAGTATCGCAAAGGCCTTCCATGCTTAATCAGCTCAGCTTTTTATCCAATACTTGGTGAGCGCATTCACGGACCTATAGGTAAAGCCATCGACATAATAGCGGTATTTGCTACGATGTTTGGAGTAGCGACCAGTTTGGGACTAGGAGCTGATCAGATTGCCACAGGAGTAGAATATATCTGGGGAATTAAAGCGACACCTGGTATGACTGCTGTTGTTATCGCAATCATGACAGTGATATTCACAGCGGCTACCGTATCCGGACTGCATAAGGCTATGCAGGCTGTTGCTAATGTGAAGGTATGGCTTTCAATTGGATTTATGGTATTTATTTTCCTGTTTGGCGGAATGGTATTTATACTAAATATTTTTACTCAAACTATGGGTGATTATATTCAAAACTTTGTCGGACAGAGTCTGTGGATGGGCAATATTGAATGGACTAAAGCTTGGCCAGTATTCTACAGAGCTTGGTATATTGCTTGGGCAGCATTTGTAGGTCAGTTTATAGCACGTGTTTCCAAAGGACGTACTATTCGGGAATTCATACTTGCATCAGTCTTCCTGCCTTCTGGTTTCTGCTTTATATGGCTTGCAATCTATGGTGGAGCTGCGTTTAATCTAGATGCATTGTCACACGGTGCCATCCAGTTAGCTGTTAAATCCAATATCTCGACTGCCTTATTTGCAACATTGCAGCATATGCCGCTCTATTTCATCACTGCGCCGTTGGCAATTATCCTGATCATCGCGTCCTTTGCAGGAGCTGCTAATTCAGCGACCTATGTACTGAGTATGTTGACATCGGGAGGAGACCTGAATCCAAGTAAAAAATTATGCGGTTTTTGGGGAATTGCCCAGGGAGCTGTTACAATAATGCTTGTTCTAGTAGGAGGCACTGCTGCGATAAAGACACTTCAGACAGCTTCTATTGCTGCTGCATTTCCATTCATGCTGATTATGCTCGTCATGTGCTACAGTATATACAAGGCTCTTCGGCAAGAGAAAGTTTAAAGAAGAAATAGTAGTATCTGAAAATAGTGAATTAAAAGTAATTTACATCAATAGTAGGTAAATATTACTGAAATATTAGAAAAGAAGGTGTAGCATGAATAATATCTACGATATTGTCATAATTGGTTCTGGCCCTGCAGGACTTTCTGCAGCTTTATATGCAGCAAGGGCTAGAATGAAAACTTTGATACTGGAAGGAAGTAAAGTGGGTGGGCAGATTGTAATTACAGATGAAGTAGCTAATTATCCGGGCTCAGTAGAAAAGGCCACCGGCCCCAGCCTGATTGCCAGAATGGAGGAGCAGGTTGAGAGCTTTGGAGCAGAAAGAAAAAAAGATGAAATAAAAGAGGTGGATTTTAGCGGAAAAATAAAAAAGCTAAAGGGAATTAAAGAAGAATACCAGGCTAAAGCTGTAATTATTGCAACTGGAGCTACTCCAAGGCATATTGGATGTCCTGGGGAGAACCAGTTAATTGGTAAAGGTGTATCTTACTGTGCAACTTGTGATGCAGAATTTTTCGAAGATTTAGAGGTGTTTGTAGTAGGAGGTGGTGATTCAGCTGTTGAAGAAGCTATATATCTGACGAGGTTTGCCAGAAAGGTCACTATAGTTCATAGAAGAGATGAACTCAGGGCAGCAAAATCCATACAGGAAAAAGCCTTTAAAAATCCCAAAATTGAAATAATGTGGAATTCAGTGATAACAGAGTTAAAAGGTGATGGATTGCTGCAGTCTGCTGTATTTAAAAATACGAAAACTGGAGAAACAAATGAGTATTTTGCTGACGAGGACGACGGCACATTTGGAGTATTTGTTTTTGTTGGCTATTTGCCTATTAATGGTTTATTTAAGGACAAAATTAAAATGAACAAGGCGGGATATATTATAACAAATGATAAGATGGAAACCAATATTGAGGGAGTATTTGCAGCCGGAGATATTAGGGAAAAACCGCTGAGGCAGGTAGTTACAGCTGCGGCAGACGGAGCAATAGCAGCTGTACAGGCTGGGAAATATATAGAAAATAATTTTGAAGAATAGAGGGTGATATTAAAATGTTAATGTTAGATAAAAATACATTTAAAGAAGAAGTTTTGGAAGCCAAGGGATATGTGCTTGTGGATTACTTTGGAGATGGCTGCGTACCCTGCCAGGCATTAATGCCGGATGTAGAAGAACTATCAAAAAAATATGACAAACAGGTGAAGTTTTGTAAACTGAATACTTCAAAGGCCAGAAGGCTGGCTATTTCCCAGAGAGTACTCGGCCTTCCCACAATTGTTCTCTATAAAGATGGAGAAAAGCTGGAAGAGGTCATAAAGGAAGATGCCACAAAAGCAAATATCGAGACAATGATTACAAAAAATGTAAATATCTAATGTAATTAAGGAGGGAAAGACAATGAGCTTATTGGAAGGAAAAAAGGTAATTGCAATAGGAGACAGGGACGGCATACCCGGCCAGGCTATTGAAGCCTGCGCAAAGTCAGCCGGAGCAGAGGTTGTATTTGCCTCTACAGAATGTTTCGTTTGAACAGCTGCGGGAGCTATGGATCTGGAGATCCAACAGAGAGTAAAAGATTTGACAGAAAAATATGGAGTAGAAAATGTAGTTGTAATTTTAGGAGGAGCAGAGGCAGAAGCATCAGGACTTTCAGCAGAAACAGTAAGTGCAGGGGATCCAACATTTGCAGGGCCGCTTGCAGGGATAGCATTAGGTCTTGGTGTATATCATGCAGTAGAACCGGAAGTCAAGGCAGAGTTTGATCCGGCTGTTTACGATGAACAGTGTGGTATGATGGAGATGGTCCTTGACGTGGATGAAATTATCAGCGAGGTAAAAACTGTCAGAGACAGTTATTCAAAATACAACAAATAGTCCATATCATTATTTAATTACTAGAAAATGGCATGCAGAGATGTATGCTGTTTTCCAGTATAAATTAATTCAAATTATTAGGGAGGGTTTTTTTAATGAGTTTTCCAGTAATCAAAAATGCTGCATATGTATTAGTGAACACACCAGATATGGTAATACATAATGGCACTACTCAAACGTTAGAAAGAGAAACAAATCCGGAGTCGGAGTATTTAAAAGAAGTTCCTAATCACTTAAGATCATTTGAAGATGTAGTCAGTTATGCGCCAAATCAAACTTATATAGGAAACGTGACTCCAGAAGAGTTAAGTGAAAGAAAAAGGCCCTGGTACAATGAAAAAGTTGATGGTGCATCGAGGTTTGGCAAGTTTGGAGAAATAATGCCTGAAGATGAATTCTACGGGCTGCTCAAGTTGAGTGACGTATTTGATCTTGTCTTACTGGAAGAAGATTTTACTGAAACAATTAGAGAAAAGTTTAAGGCACGTCCGTTTTTAAGTAAGAAAGCAGATGAATTAAAAAAAGGGGTTCCTATAACTGACATAGAGAAATTAACAGAAGCTCACATAGCTGAGGGTTTATATTTAAATGACAAGCTTGTAGGATGTGTAAAAAGGGCACATGAATTTGATAAAAACTTGACTTCACATATAATGGTTGAAAATTTGTCAGTTAAAGCATCAGGAGTTCTTGCTCTAATGCATTTAATTGAAAATTCGGGGATAGATGTGAATGAAGTGGAGTATATGATTGAATGCTCAGAAGAGGCTATTGGAGACATGAATCAAAGAGGTGGTGGAAATATAGCCAAAGCCTGCGGTGAGATTGCAGGAATTAAGGGTGCTACTGGTGTGGATATGAGAGGTTTTTGTGCTGGGCCTTCACATTCAATCGTTGCTGCGGCGGCACTGGTCAAATCGGGAGTCTATAAAAATGTTATTGTGTTTGCCGGCGGTTCCACTGCTAAGCTTGGAATGAATGGTAAGGACCATGTTAAAAAGGGATTGCCGGTTTTAGAAGATTGCCTGGGAGGTTTTGCGATACTGATATCGGAAAATGATGGTGTAAGCCCTGTATTGAGGACAGATGTTATTGGAAGGCACAGCATATCGCATGGTGCCGCACCACAGGCGGTGCTGGAAGCACTGGTTTTGGATCCACTGACTAAAAATGGACTGAAGATTACTGATGTTGATAAGTTTGCACCGGAACTTCAGATACCTGATATAACTGAACCTGCAGGAGCAGGAGATGTTCCAACTCAAAACTATAAGATGATAGGAGCTCTTGCAGTAAAAAATAAACAGCTGGATAGAAAAGAGCTGCCCAACTTTGTAAAGGAACATGGATATCAGGGATATGCACCGACACAGGGACACATACCGTCAGGGGTACCTATAATTGGACATGGCATTGAACATATAAAATCCGGAAAATTAAATAATTTTATGTTAATAGGAAAAGGGAGCTTGTTTTTAGGTAGAATGACTAATTTATTTGATGGAATTTCAATTTTGGTTGAAAAAAATAATGGTGTTGAGGATAAAAGTGCTGAAGTTTCAAAAGAAGAGATTAAAAGTATGATAGCTGAAGGATTGAAGAAATTTGCGGCACAAATGATTGAAGAATAATACATGCTGATTTATGTCAAAAGGTGAACTCAATAAAGTATTGGGAAATAGAAAATTACTAACTAAAAGGAGGGAGCAAAGTGGATCAAACTAAAAAGGTGATTGCAGAAGTGTTTGATGAAATAGCAGATGGAATAATAAATGGAAGTTTTGGAAAAAGAGTTAAAATTGGATTGACCACATTTGGTTCAGAACATGGTATTAGCGAGATGAGTAAAGCTGCAGAACTTGCCAAGAGCAAATATGGTGACTTTGATATAGTTCTTATAGGACCTAAAACTGAAGGGAATTTTGATACAGTTGAAGTTGCAGATGCTGAAGAAGGGCATAAAAAAATGCTGGAATTGCTGGATAATAAAGTAATAGATGGATGTGTCACTCAGCATTTTGACTTTCCTATAGGAGTTTCTACAGTTGGGAAAGTGGTTACCCCGGGTCTGGGAAAAGAAATGATACTTGCCACGACTACAGGAACAACAGCTACCCATAGAGTTGAGGGAATGATCAAAAACACTATAAATGGAATAGCTGTTGCAAAAACCTGTGGTATCAAAGATCCCAAGGTTGGCATATTAAATGTAGATGGAGCCAGAGGTGTCGAGAGAGCACTTAAGAAACTGCAAAGCCGGGGATACAAGTTTACCTTTAGTGAGTCCTTAAGAGCCGATGGAGGTTCAGTTATGAGGGGGAATGACCTTTTGGCAGGAACACCAGATGTCATGGTTTGCGATTCTTTAACGGGTAATTTACTTATAAAGATATTTGCATCATTTACAACAGGGGGAAATTATGAAACTACTGGATACGGGTACGGCCCGGGAGTAGGAGAAGGTTATGATAAGGTAATTAATATAGTGTCTAGAGCATCTGGAGCTCCATTAATTTGTGAGGCATTAAAATATTGTGCACTTTCTGCAAAAAATAATCTGGTGCAGCTTGCTGATATTGAGTATAAAAATGCCAATGCAGCAGGGCTGAAAGAAATAGTAGGAAAAATACTTGAAAAGGATAAGGGTGCAGTTACTGAAGAAGAAGTTGAAATACCGCCTAAAAAAGTAGTAACCTATGCTATTCCAGGAATTGATATACTTGAACTTGAAAATGCATGTAAGACACTTTGGAAGGAAGGTATATATTCAGAAAGTGGTATGGGCTGTACCGGTCCTGTAGTTTTGGTAAGTGAAGAAGAAAGTAAAAATGCCGTTGATTTACTTGTAAAGAAGGGATTTAAATAGTACAAATTAAAGATAGCTTTATCCCTGTTTATATCTTTAATATTTTCCGATGATTCTGTATGCGTAAAAGGGTGATTTTATGAAAGAAAAAGTGAGGATATGGACTAGACAAAATGAGAGGATTCTTGATATTTTGAAAAACGAAGGAAGGTATGTTGTAAAGAGGGAGTATATAGAAAATAAACTGGAAGATTGTGCAAAGTACTATTTTGAAGTGTATTCATGGTATACCAGAGAAGCAAGCAAAATAGTTCCAAAGCCTGAGGATGTAAAATATCCTGTCTGGGTTTCAATAACTTCCGATTTTATGCTTCAGCATACACCCGGCACGGTTATATTAGAGCTCTTAGTAGAGCGGGATTTGATTATTGTAATGGATGCTGAAAAATGGGATAGAGTAGTTAACTTATGGTATGTTCCACTGGATAAAAAAGATGAAGATGAATATGATAAAAAACTTAAAAATTATGGAATATCAAATTGCTCAAATGCGTATATCAGCAGTTTTTATCCTCATCTTAAAAATGAGATAATTAAAAGCTGGGATAGATTATTTGACAATTCCTATTCGTTGTCAGATTTAAAGCAGGGCACAATCTGGGAGGTGAAAAGAGAATGGGTGCAAAAAATAATAAAGTGATACTGTATACTTCCCAGAGTTCGGTGGTTGTCAAATCATTGATGGAACAAAAGATATGTCATGTAAAAAGAGAGTATATTGTAAAAAAGTATCAGGAAGTTTCCCAAATATTTTTGGAAGCATACGATTGGTATATAAGCAAAGCGCGGAATATTGTAGAGAAGCCTGAACATGCCGAGTATCCATTTTGGACATTTACTGAAATAGACTATGCTGGATGGTATCCGGGCAATTATTTGCTTTGTTTGAATGTTCCTATCGAAAAAATTATTTTTTTTAAAATTGAAGATTGGAACAAGATTTTAAATCTAAAATATTTATCTGTCAGTAAAGAAGATGGAAAAGAGTATGAGTGTATGCTTGCAAAGCAAAATATTTCCATTGAGTCAGATATATTTACCAAACCTTTTTATCCAAATTTGAAATTGAAAGTAAAAAAAAGTTGGGATAATTTGTTTAAGTATGATAAACTGGTGAAATCGGGAATTATGCATGTAGGAACTATGCAGGCAGCATTATGGGAACTTAAAAAGGAATGGATTAGCTATATTAAAGAAGAGAAGTAATAATAACAGAGCTTTCTAGATTAATAAGTAAAAATACTGGAGAACAGTTTGGACAAGTGATTCTTAGGTTCAGATGGAGTTTGCTTATAAGGAATGATTTTCTCCATCTGAACTTTATTAACAGTATTCTTAGTGTATTTAGCACTTAGAATACGTTAACTATATTCTTTTGCTTCACGTAGTCATATATGTCTTGATAGAATCCCCCAAAAATACTATTATATATATTAATATATTTATTTATGAATGTGATTAGTCAAAAATTAGTCAAAACTTAGGAAAAATGAATTTAAAAATTATCTATTATATATCTATTTAAAAACAAAATAAGTTTAATTGATACTTAGAATTATGATAAGATTTTGAATAAAAAATTAACTAAATATGAAAATCATTGAGATATCCTGTGTTATAGCTAATATAGAAATTAAAAAGAAATAAATAATTGAGTCTTATTATTAGTGAATAATTAATCAATATATTGCCAAAATTATAACAATTGAAAGTTTTTATTGACATTGTATTCAAACAGTAATATCATATATCATAAAGACGTCAAATATTTAAGAAGTGATTTTTGATGTAGATAGAACTGTTGATGCATCACATAAACATAAAGGTTTCAGCAAACTTGTTTTTACTGGTTTTACCGAGGTGGGTTATGAAGTTGCAAGAGAAACTGCAAATAAATTGATACCTGCAGCTCTTGAGTTGCTAAGAATATATTTATAAATATATCTAAAAATAAATTGGGAATGTATTGATATGGAGGGCGTAGTTTTATTTACTTGAAATAAAAATTAAATTATAGTATTGATAAGGAGGAATTAGAAAATGGAAAGATTCACAATACCGAGAGATGTTTACTTTGGTAAAAATTCTTTAGAACATTTAAAAGATCTGGAGGGCCATAGAGCTGTAATTGTCGTAGGTGGAGGCTCCATGAAAAGGTTTGGATTTCTGGATAGAGTTGAATCCTATTTAAAAGATGCCAATATTGAGTTCAAGCTAATTGAGGGAATTAAACCGGATCCATCTGTTGAGTCCGTTATGGAAGGTGCCAAAATTATGAGGGAATATGGGCCTGATTGGATAATAGCAATGGGCGGAGGTTCGCCTATTGATGCAGCCAAGGCCATGTGGGTGTTTTATGAATATCCCGACTTTACATTTGAAGAGGCAGTAGTTCCTTTTGGAATACCTAAGCTGAGGAAAAAGGCAAAATTTATAGCCATACCTTCTACCAGCGGAACGGCTACCGAAGTGACCTCTTTTGCTGTGATAACTGATTACAAGACGCAGATAAAATACCCTATGGCGGATTTTAATTTAACTCCTGATATAGCTATAATAGATCCGGCACTTGCAGAGACCATGCCTAAGAAACTTGTGGCATATACTGGAATGGATGCATTGACCCATGCAATAGAAGCTTATGTAGCAAGCTTACATTCTGATTTTTCGGATCCACTTGCACTTCATGCTATAGAGATGATTAACAAATACTTATTGAAATCCTATAAAGGAAATATGGAAGCCAGGGGTCATATGCACATAGCTCAGTGTCTGGCTGGCATGGCGTTTTCGAATGCACTTCTGGGGATAACCCATAGCATGGCCCATAAGACCGGTGCTGTATTTCACATACCACATGGATGTGCCAATGCCATATTTCTGCCATATGTGATAGATTTCAATAAGGATGCATGCCCTGAAAGATATGCAGAAATAGCTAGACTTCTTAAACTTTCTGGAGATACTGAGGAGGAACTCACAGATTCCCTTACTGATATGATTAAAAATATGAATAGAAAAATGAATATTCCCCTTACATTAAAGGATTATGGAATAAGCGAAAGTGATTTCAAGGATAATTTGGATAGAATATCTCATAACGCCATGGAAGATGCCTGCACTGGAGCTAACCCTGCAAAGATAACTGAAGAAGAGATGAAAAAGTTGTTCCAGTATATATATGAGGGTAAAAAAGTTGACTTTTAAATGAGTGATTTTATATTTTGAGGAGACCCTACGTAGATTTTATACAATATAAACATAGATAGCTACTATATTATGTGGTGGATATCTATGTTTATTTTTTTTAATAACTTTTATTGGTCAACGTATCTAGATTTGGAATAAAATATTCGTTACACAAAATGTTGACTAATAACTCCTGTTCAATACTTGATTGAACAAATTGCGAGGAACGTCTGTGTAAATAACAAGTTTGAACAAATTTGACAATGATCTATAAAAAGTTCGAACATATTTAATTTATTTTTTATATGTATAAAATTTGTAGAGAGATGTATATGAATTAAGCAAAATAAGATATTATGCCTAAAAAAAGGGCTTATAGAAGTTGAACTAGTAAAATATGAGAGCTTAAAAAAATAATTATTATACTAATACTGTAAAGTTACACAAAAAAGTTTATAAATAGTGTATAATAAAAATGTATTCTGATTCTTTAGAATTATATATCCATTATTTAATTTTTTATAGGAGGGATAAGAAATGGAAAACGCAAAAAGAAGGCCATTTGGATTTTATGTATGTTCATTTGCCTTCACATTGGAAAGGTTTTCATTCTATTCGGCAAAATGGCTGCTCACAATATTTGTGGCCACCGCTGTAGCTAGTGGAGGGCTCGGTCTTACCACTGCCGATGCAGCAAAGATGTCTGCAAACCTAGTTGCCTTCACTTATCTTGCCCCATTAATTGGGGGATTTATATCTGACCGTCTAATAGGCGCCAGATACCTTGTTCCAATTGGAATGATTTTGATGGGGGCAGGCTATCTGGTTGGATGGCAGGCTTCAAGTGCCGCCATGATCAACATTATGATTGTTTTGGTATCTATTGGCACCGGATTGTTCAAGTGCCAGACCAACGCTATTACAGGAAGACTATTTAATGACCCAAAACAGCTGGATTCCGCATTTTCTATTCAATATTCTTTTGTCAACATTGGCTCTTTTATCGGTACTACAATTATAGGTGTACTTGCAGGAAGTAAAGGTTATACTTTTTGTTTCCTGATTTGTGCCATAATGATGTTTCTTGATGCTGTCTGGTTTATTTTCGGGTGGAGATTCCTGGGGGAAGCAGGCAAAAGGCCGTTCAAAGTTGATGAACGTAAAGAGAAAAAGGAAAATAAACCTGCAGAAGAGAAGAAACCTCTTACAACAATAGAAAAGAAAAGAGTGGCTGCCATAATTCTGGTATCTTTCTTTTCTGTAATATTCTGGGTATTCTGGTATCTGGCGTATATGCCTGTATACTTCTACTGGGGCGGAGACCATGCAGCTGCCAACTGGATGATAGGTAATTTCCAGGTTCCAACATCTTGGTTCGATTCATTAAATGGATTGATGTGTATCACGCTGGGACCGGTTCTTGCTGGATTGTGGGCAAAATTAGCCAGAAGACCTCAAGGGGATTTGAGCATGTTCAAGAAAACTGCTTTGGGAATGTTGTTATTGGGATTATCCTATGTAATATTTGCAATGGCTGATGTTACAAGAGGAGGACATCTTGCATCGCTTGGGTGGATTGTTGCATTTGGTGTTGTATTGTCTTTTGGTGAAATGGTATTTTCACCGCTGGGAAACTCATTCATCAGTAAATTTTCTCCACCTAGATTATTATCCAGTATGATGAGTGTTTGGGTACTTGCTGTGTTCTTTGCAGCAAAATCTTATGGATGGATATATGAATTTACATTGAAATTTAAATTTGCTCCCACATACTTCATAATTGCAGCTATTGCTATTACAGCTGGTATTATTCTTTGGTCATTAGATAAAAAATTGAACAGTCTGGTTATAAAAGACGAGGAATCAAGTAATCAGGTTAGCTAATGAATTAATTATTGGAAGGCAATAATATGAATGCAAAAAGAGTGAACAGAACACTGAAATCAATGAAGTATCGTCAATGCAAATAGATTGTAAGGAGGTTATTTATGAAGATTACTGAAGGCTATATGCCATATTTAGAATATAAAACTTATTATCGTATAGTAGGTGAATGTACAGGAAATAAAAAACCGCTGCTTTTATTGCACGGCGGTCCCGGCTCCACTCATAATTACTTTGAAATGCTCGACAAGTTGGCAGAAGATGGGCGTGCAATTATCATGTATGACCAGCTGGGATGCGGATTGTCTGCAACACCCTCACGCCCTGATTTGTGGTGTGCAAAGACATGGATTGAAGAATTAATCCAACTGCGTAAGTACTTATCCCTAGATGAAATCCATTTATTAGGACAATCTTGGGGTGGAATGCAGGCAATTCAATATGCTTGTGAATACAAACCGAAGGGAATTAAAAGTTATATACTATCCAGCACTCTACCATCTGCCTCATTGTGGGAAAAAGAACAGCGTAGAAGGGTCACGTATCTTCCGCAAAAAATGCAGGATGCTATTGCAGAAGCAGAAGAATCCGGCGATTATTCATCAAAGGAGTATAAGGATGCAGAAGCAGAATTCATGCGACGTTACTGTGCAGATCCAGTAGGTCCGGATTCACCAGAGTGTTTAAAGCGTCCAAAAGTTGCCGGGACAGAGTCTTATATAACTGCATGGGGACAAAATGAATTCACTCCAACAGGTACATTAAAAGACTTTGATTTTATGGAACAAATTGAAGATATTCAAGAGCCTTGCTTAATTATCAGCGGTCTTCTTGATCTCTGCTCTCCACTTATTGCAAAGACGATGTATGATAAGATTCCGAATTCAAAGTGGGAATTATTTGAATTCAGCCGTCATATGCCCTTTGTAGAAGAGAATGAGAAATATATAAAAGTGCTTAACAGATGGCTGAATGAAAATGATTAATTTTATATTACAGTGAGATAACTGTTGTGATATAATTGTAATCTTTTAGCAGCAAAAACTTTTCTAGTTTTTGCTGCTAATGTTAAATGATTTTATAATGAATCAATCTGCTTTGACAGCAAATTATAAAATGAAAGGGAGGAATAAACATGAGTGGAAACAAAAAAGAAGTGATTTCAAAACTTAGGGTACTTATGAAAGAAAATGGATTAGATGCTTATATCATTCCATCTTCAGATAATCATCAAAGTGAGTATGTAGGAGAATTTTTTAAGGCAAGGGCCTATGTATCAGGGTTTACGGGCGATGCTGGAACAGTTGTCATTACAAGGGATGAAGCAGGACTTTGGACTGATGGAAGGTTTTTTCTGCAAGCTGAGTATCAACTTAAAGGTAGTGGAATCAAGCTCTTTAAAATGGGTAATCCAGGCGTGCCTACCGTATTTGAATATTTGGAAGCTGAAATGCCCAATAATGGAAAGCTGGGATTTGATGGCCGTCTTATTCCCGTACAAGAGGGAGAGGAATTGATCCAGAAGCTTGCTGATAAGAATGTATCGGTGGAATATAACTGTGATCTTGTTGGCCAAATATGGGGAAATCGTCCTAAATTGGCAAATGAACCTGTTTTCCTTCTCGAAGAAAAGTATTCTGGTGAAAGCACAGCATCCAAATTGTGCAGACTGAGAAACACAATGAAAGAAGCAGGGGCAAATTACCATGTGATCACAACTTTGGATGATATTGCATGGCTACTTAATATACGTGGAAATGACGTTATGTATTCACCATTGGTTCTCTGCTATGCTGTCGTTTCCATGGAAAAAGTATATTTGTTTATTGAGGAAAGCCGGATTGATGCTAAAGTTAAAGAATCTTTAGATAGAGATAATGTAGTGTTAAAGCCCTACAACGATATTTATGAATATGTCAAGAGCTTTAAGACTGAAGACACGGTGCTTATAGATCCAGATCGTATCAATTATGCACTGTATAAGAATATTCCAGTTCATACTAAAAAAATAAAAGTGGATAATCCTACTGTTCTGTTCAAATCCATTAAAAATTCTGTAGAACTTGCCAATATTGAAAAAGCTCACGTTAAAGACGGAGTTGCTATTACGAAATTCATGCACTGGTTAAAAACAAATATAGGAAAAATAAAAATCACGGAAATCAGTGCTTCTCAAAAATTGGAGGAGTTCAGAAAAATGCAGGATAATTACTTGTGGCAAAGTTTTGAACCGATTTGTGCTTTTAAGGAGCATGCAGCTATGATGCACTATACTTCTACATCTGAAACGGATGTAGAACTTACAAAAGGATATTTCTTCTTAACGGATACTGGTGGAAACTATCTTGAAGGTTCAACGGATATCACAAGAACATTTGTCCTTGGTGAAGTGAACAAGGAGCTTAAACACCATTTCACAGTCGTAGCCAGAAGTATGATGAATCTGGCGCGTGCTAGATTTTTATATGGATGCAAAGGTTACAATTTAGATGTGTTAGCTAGAGAACCCATCTGGAGTTTAGATATAGATTATAAATGTGGAACTGGCCATGGTGTTGGCTATTTGCTAAATATTCATGAGGCTCCCAGCGGTTTCAGGTGGTATGTTGTACCATCCAAGCATGAAACTCATGTATTGGAGGAAGGTATGGTGATAACTGATGAGCCTGGTATTTATATAGACGGCTCTTATGGCATTCGATTAGAGAATGAACTTATTGTTAGAAAAGGAATTCAAAATGAATTCGGGCAATTCATGTACTTTGATCCTGTAACGTATGCTCCAATTGACTTGGATGCCATAGACCCAGAAGACCTTAGCCGCGATGAGAAGGTGTATTTAAATAGTTATCATAAACTTGTGTATCAGAAGTTAGCACCTTATTTAACTGAGGAAGAGCAATCCTGGTTAAAATTGTATACAAGAGAAGTTTAAAGGATTGGATGATATATAATCTTGTAAAAGATACGAACATATGATAAAATAAATCTACATATTTGGTTATATATGTATGTTTTGTACTGTTGACAATGTATTGAAAAGTATTCAATTAACGAGGAGAGGATAGATAAAATGTCTATTATTTTGCTGAGATGAATAAAAAATTATGATTGAAGGGTTAAATATGAAAATATCTGAAATTATGAAGCAAAAAATGAGCTTTTCCTTTGAAGTATTTCCGCCTAAAATGGATCAGCCTATGGATAATCTTTTAGACACCTTAGAACATCTTTATGTTTTTAATCCTGATTTTATTAGTTGTACTTATGGTGCTGGTGGAACAAATGCAGGGCGGAATGTTGAAGTTTGCAGGGCTATTAAAAAAAGTGGAAGGACTATTCCTGTAACTCATTTTACATGTATTGGCAATACAAAAAAAGACATAAAAAAAAGTCTGCAGACGTATTTGGATATGGGCATTGATCACATTTTGGCATTACGCGGTGATTTCCCAAAGGGCTGGGAAGGAACGAGGGGTGATTTTGATTATGCAAATGAATTAGTTGCATTTATTAAGAAAAATTTTCCTGAATTTTGTATTGCTGTAGCAGGTAATCCGGAAAAGCATTTTCAAGCGGACTCTTTTGAAGAGGATATTGCCCATCTTCGCGTGAAGCAGGATGCAGGTGCCGATTATATAATGACTCAATTGTGCCATGATGTAGATCAGTATAAATGGTGGGCTGAGAAAATTCGAAAATCAGGTATTTTACTGCCAATCGATGTGGGGGTAATGCCGGTACTTTCAAAAGATCCTATCGTTCGCATGACAGTTTCTAATGGCAGTGCGATTCCAAGAGAATTGGCAGAAATAATTGCAAGATATGGTGATAATCCAGAGGATTTTAAAAAAGCAGGAAAAGAATATACGGTAAAGCAAATTTATAGATTCATAAATGCAGGAATAAACGGACTTCATATTTATTCTCTAAACAGGTGGAAAGACATAACCGACATTTTAGATGAATCTGGTATCCGAAATTTAAATGAATCGTTAGAATAGATATAGAACAATTAGTTATAAACATGTCAATAATATTCTTTAAATACGAAAGATTAATGAAGGCCCCATCTTTTTAAGATGAGACCTTTTAACTCATTCAATTTATTTATAAATATGAATCAAGTTGGCGAGAAAATAGTATTGTTTTTTTAATTGTCCTCCATTGTTTTTTCGATACTTGAAATAAAATCACTGGCTTTTATATTTAAACTTTTGCAGATTTTAAAAATTGTGTTTAAAGTAGGATTTCGCTTTTCGCACTCAATCATGCTGATATAAGTTCTGTCAATATTACATTTATGAGCAAGATCCTCTTGAGATAATCCACATTTTATTCTGCGGTTTTTTAAAGTTATAGCAAGTGCATTTTCTAATGTCACGTAAACCACCTCTTAAATATAATTCTAAAAAAAATGTTGCAATTTGTCTGCATACTATAGTCTACAATGAGCGATTTTTATGATATAATTTAGAAGTGTTTTAAATTATAAAATATTAGCGGTTTATTGAAATGCTATGGTGAATGATAAATTTTAATTTGTTATTTATGAGAAAGGTGGGTTGGAAATTACGTGATAGATGATAAAGTAAACGATTTGAGAGAAAGGTTACATAAATTAATTGAAAAAGAAGCGGACTATAATGAAATATTAAGGGCAAGTCAAAAATTAGATAAGTACATAAATCAAGCTACAAAAAGTACAAGCAGTTAAAAAGCTTTCCAGATTAAAAAGGGGGAGCTTTATGGAATAAATATTAATTTAAAAATTACTATAGGATATGTGTTCCTGTAGTAATTTTTTGATATAATTTTTAATATAAGTGTATATAAAAATTATATTGATACTTAAATGATGAAACAGCAAAATGAAGAAATGAGCAATTATGGCAGAGAAGATGTCACTTTATGATTTTGGCATTTAATTTCCAATTGCAAAGTATTACGTAGAAACTTTAATTTAGAAAAGGATGGTAAAATGAACAATAAAAGATTAAGTGCTAATATACTCTTATTAATTACTTCGGCTATATGGGGATTTGCATTTGTTGCACAGAGGGTAGGTGCTCAATATGTAGGAGCTTTCACATTTAATGGGACAAGGTTTGCTCTGGGAAGTATTTCGCTTATACCATTAATTATCTATTTTAATGAAAAGAAGAAATACAGCGGAAATTATAAAAATAATGTTGAGATAAATCTTAAAAGATCAATTTTACCTGGTGCGTTAGTTGGCATAGTCCTTTTTGCAGGTTCAACACTACAGCAAATTGGCCTCAGTTACACAACTGCCGGAAAAGCAAGCTTTATTACAGGACTTTATATGGTTTTTGTGCCGATTATAAGCATATTTTTAAAACATAAAATTGAAAAAAGTTTGTGGATTGGAGTAGTATTTGCAGTTGTTGGACTTTACCTTTTAAGCGTAAATGAAAATTTCAGTATAAGTTATGGAGACTTGTTCGAAATTATAGGGGCAATATTCTGGGCTGTACATATTTTAATGATAGATTATTTTTCTGATAAGGTAAATGCCCTGAAATTATGTTGTGCTCAATTTGCGGTATGTTCATTTTTAAGTTTAATAATGGCTCTGATATTTGAAAATATTATTTTGAGTGACATTTCACAGGCTTTGGTTCCAATACTTTATGGTGGTCTTTTATCAGTTGGTGTGGCATATACCTTGCAGGCGATAGCTCAGAAAAATGCTAAGCCATCTCATGCTGCTATTATATTAAGTATGGAATCAGTATTTGGCGCTGTAGGAGGGGTACTCTTACTTGGAGAGAACATGAGCGGTAGAGGATATACAGGTTGTACCCTTATATTGGTAGGAATAATTGTATCACAATTGAATTCCATTCAAAATGAACATAAAACGATTTGTTCAGGATTTAAGGAGGAAAAATATCATGCGTAAATTATCACAGGAGAAATTTAAAGAAATATTAAAAACTAGGAGAGCGAAAGAAAGGCTTGTTTTAAAAGAGATAGAGCTTTTTAATATGGATTTTACAAACTTGGATTTATCTAATATTGATTTTTCTTTCAGTGCATTTCATAAAATTAGGTTTGATGAGGCAAGCCTAGAGTACAGCAGTGTTTTTAATGCACTATTTGATGAATGTACCGCACGTAAGACGAATTTTAGGCATGCAAATTTGGAATGCGCAGCGCTTCGATATGCAGATATGACAGGTTGTAATATTGAAGGTGCAAATTTATATGGCGCAGTACTGGAGCATGCTAAATTGGAAGGTATTATTTCAGATGAGAATACAAAATGGTTTCGCTTGCATTGTCCAGAGAAGGGAGCCTTTCTTGGATATAAGAAGTGTTTTAATGATCTTTTGGTACAGCTTCTAATACCGGCAGATGCAAAGCGCAGTTCTGCTACTTTACCTTCTTGCCGCTGCAGCAGGGCAAAAGTGCTTACGATCAAAAGCTTCGACTATGAGGAAAGTTACAAGGAAGCTTGGTCTTTGGTAGATGAAAATTTTGTTTATCGTGTGGGTGAGTGGGTAGAAGTAGAAAATTTTAATGAGGATAGATGGATGGATTCTACTACGGGTATTCATTTTTGGATGACAAGAGAAGAGGCGAAGAAGTATTAGAATTAAGCATTTTCAATTAAAGTACTAAATTTCATTGAAAGGAGTATATTTATGACCAATTATTTTGATTTAATTGCACAGCGTGAGAGCTGCAGAAATTATCTGGATAAGCAGGTTGAAAAGGAAAAATTAATTTCCTGCATAGAGGCGTGTCGAATTGCCCCTTCAGCTTGTAACGAGCAGCCCTGGAAATTCATAGTTGTTAATAATAGGGAACTATCTTTTAAAGTGGCAAAGTGTCTCCAGGATATAGGTATGAACAAATTTACGGATAAATGTCCTGCCTTTGTCATTGTACTGGAGGAGAAAGGGGATATTAAAGCGCGAATTGGAGGAGCAGTCAAAGATCAGGATTATTCCTCCATTGATATTGGTATTGCAGCAGCTTATCTATGCCTTGCGGCCACTGAGCAGGGATTGTCCACCTGTATTATGGGCTGGTTTAATGAGAAAAAGCTCAAGAAACTGCTGGATATACCAACAGCTAAGAGGATAAGGCTCGTAATAAGTGTGGGCTACTCTGCAGATACAAAACTCCGCAACAAAATTCGCAAAAACAGGGAGGAGATTTTGCAGTTTATAGACTGAATTGATGAAGGTGTAAGAGAGGGCTTTACTTTTATAATGAGCACACAGATTATTGTAATATTTATTTTAGAGAGGAACTCTTTATACTGGAATGAAGAGATAGTCGGCTAAAGAATACACTTTTATTAGGAGGTGAAATAGTATGGAGAATATAAGAGAGATTTTGAAAAAAAGCGGCTGTTCATATGAATTGATTCATAATGATGTACCTATCCGTACTGCAAAAGAAGGTGCGGATTATTTTAAAATTGATATTGACCAAATAGCACCGACTCTTATAATATATACTGCAGTGGGTTTTCATGTATTGATTGTTTCAGGAGAAAGAGGCCATGTTAATTTTAAAGACATAAAGCATTTATTGGGCTGTAAAAATGTAAGATTGGCGACCAAAGAGGAGGTTAAGTCCGTAACAGGATTTTCAGTGGGCAATGTTCCTATGCTTGGAATTTCACTGCCCTGCATAATAGATAGAAAACTTCTTAAATTCTCATTTGTTTATGGCGGTTCGGGCGAAAAAGACACTACTCTGAAAATTGATCCAAATGCTCTGTTTAAATTGAATAAAGTTGTTGGGACACTGGATTAAAACTAAGTATTTTTAGTGGAACTACGATAATATAACTGGAGATTTTTATAAGGAGATGTATAACTGTGATAAGTTCAATTTTTTCCATTGGGGTACATAATGCAGTGAGCGGCAAAAAGGATAATTCCAGTGACGATCAGATAAAGGCACTTCGCAGTCAGGAGTCATCCATTCAAAAGCAGATAGACAGCATAAAAAATGGTGATATGGATGTAAAGACAAAACAGGAGCTCATGGAACCTTTACAGGAGCAGATTCAGAGTATAGAAGCCCAAATTCAGCAGATACAGATGTCTCAAATAAGCAATGAGGATAACTCTAAGTCAAAGATTAAGGATCAGTCAAGTTTAAATGTATCGGATGTAGATGGGGAGGATAAACTCAAACTTTCAAAAGATACATTGATTTTAAATGTGTCAAATACCTATAATCAGTTGAAAACCATAAATTCCATAAAGAAAAAATTGATTGGAAATTCAAATGTATTGAAATCTGATGCTGATTTTGATGAAAATATGGAAAACTACAGCATGGCAAAAAGAGAAAGAGCTGAAGCAGCATTAAATATGGGTAAAGCCAATGGTATACAATCTAAAATTGGAAAATTGTATGACAATATAGAAGGATCTATAAAAGATGTAAATGGCTTAAATGAAAAATTAAAATATATTGAAAATGGAAAGAATGCAAATGATGAAGTAGGTGGAAGAAAAATATCTTTAGAGAATGATTTTACTAAAAAGGTAAATGACATAGATGAATTTGTATGATAAAATTGTGATGATAATTTTGTTATTTATCAGCTGGTAGTTTAAATTGAAAAGATAGCGTTTTTTTAAATAAAACGAAGGAAGGTGAAAATATGGATATACCTAAATTGTCGATGGCTATGAGCCAGTTAAATGTGTCAACTGCGGTAAGTACAGCTTTAACAAAAAAAATATTGGATAATGGACAGAAAAATGCTCAGCAGATTATAGAGAGTATCGACCAGATTCAAGACACGAATCTTGGAACAAATTTTGATGTGAGCGCATAAAGGATTTGGTATTGAATGAGTACAGAATTGATATTAAGAAAAGCGGTCATACAGGATTTGGCCGATGTAGTAAAAATTTTTAAAGCTGCTATTCGAGTAATGAATGACAATGGAATTGATCAATGGGATATTATATATCCAGATAGAGAGATTTTAAAAGAAGATATTCTAAAAAGTCAAATGTTTTTAGGAAAAATTAATGACAGAATAGCATTTGTGGTTGTTATAAATCAAGAATGCAATGAAGAGTATAAAAATGGAAACTGGAGGTATGAAGGAGATCCTTTTGTTATAATTCATAGATTATGTGTTAATCCAGATTTTCAACATCAGGGAATTGGCAAATGTACCCTCATGTTGATTGAGAGAATGTTAAAGAAGAAAAATATAAAATCTATAAGATTAGATGCTTTTTCCTTAAATCCGATTGCCTTAAAATTGTATGATAAAAATGGCTATAAGAGGGTAGGAAAAATAAATCTTAGAAAAGGAATATTTTACTTATATGAAAAAAAAATAAAGATATAAATTATTGACATAGTATCTACAATATGAAATTGAATAAAATTTAAACATCGGAGATTGATGATACCCGATGTAAAGTAAGCAGTCAATGTATTGGATTATAGATATTTTGATTCATATGAAACCTAAATATTTTAATAATTTTGACAAAAAGGGCGTGATTCTCCTATCTTCTATAAGCGGGAGATGAATAGTCCTTGTTATTTTAGGTTCGATGCCTAAAATAATAACTACTTGACGAATTATTATATATGATGTATTCTAAAATCAGTGGTAAATATATAAATGAGGTAAAATAAATGGATTTAGATACAAATAATAATTCAGTATTTTTGCTAAATTATCATTTGGTATTGGTTGTTA
>NZ_JAJJPB010000017.1:0-81244 GCF_020908015.1 Clostridium aromativorans | reverse complement strand
TAATTATAGAAACTTACACATAGTTGCACACTCTGCATATTGCAGTATCATTGAAGCCCAATGCTTCTGCCTTTGTAACTTTTCCCTCTGCCACATGGATGACTTCATTCAGCAGTTTCTCGCCCAGCTGTTCTACCGTATCTTTTCCCGATAGAATTCCACTTGCATCAAAATCTATATTTCCCTTCATCTTTTCATTTGTAAATTTTATCTCCTTCACTTATATTGGATACCGAAAATTTATGATAGACAGGTATGTTGTCTACAATAGTAACCTTTTTCAATTCATCACCAATCTTGTACACAGCTGTATCCCCGGTATTTAGTTCCACCATAGCCACAGCCACATTATCTTTTTTGTCTACAATTAAGGAATTTATATTGTCATTCATAACCATTCCCCCTTAAAATTCATTTCATTTGCAATTAATATTAAAAATGCCAACCTATGCTGTCCATCCTCCGTCAACCATCAAATTTATACCCGTTATATATGAAGCTTTTGGTGATACTAAAAACAGAACTGTTTCTGCAACTTCTTCAGGCCTTCCCAGTCTTTTCATAGGTGTTTTATTAATGATCAAATTTCCCCAATATTTGTCCTCTAGCATTTTCTCAGTCATTTCCGTTTTTACAAAAGCTGGAGATACAGCATTTACCCTTATATTATATTTAGCCCATTCTACTGCCAATGCTTTAGTCAATTGCTTTATACCACCCTTAGTAACTGCATAGATACCTCTCTCCGGCAAAACCTGCTCGCTTTGAATTGAGGCTACATTTACAATTGCTCCACTCTTCTGAGCTATCATATGTTTTCCTGCTTCAATACAAGTAAAAAATGCACCTTTCAAATTGATATCAACCATGTAATCCCAATCTTCTTCTGTATAGCTTTCAACAGGTTTCCTTGTATTTACCCCTGCACAGTTAATCAACATGTCTATTTTGTTAAAGTGATTTATTGTCTCCGATATCAGATGTTTTATGTTTCCCAAATTAGAAACATCACAGGGTACACTATATACATCTAGTCCTTTATTTTTTAATTCAGATATTGCCCCCTCTTCACTCTCTCTTTTCTTACGATTTGCAATTACAACACTTGCCCCTTCTTCAGCTAAAAGCTTCACAATGGCAAAACCAATTCCCCTGCTGCCTCCAGTAACAATTGCCGTTTTCCCCGATAAACCATTCATTATTTATTCCCCCTAAAATTTATTTATTACATTTATAAAATACTGATTTTCAAACAGATATCTTTTTTTCATCTAACTTACGTATAGGATGCATAAAAGCCAGAACAACTAAAGCACTTACCAAAGCCAACGAGCCAGCTAATATAAAAGCACTCGTGAATTTCCCCGTTCCCTGGACAATATATCCTGTTATGCTTGGTGCAACAATACCTGCTGTATTTGATAAGAAATGAGCAAATCCGCCTACACCACCTACATTTGAACTCTTTACAGAATCCCCGATGGAAGCCCAAAAACTAGGGGTTGCTAAATATCCAAAGAACACTCCAAACGACATTAATATAATTGCCAACATGGTGCTATTAGCAAGCCCACATAAACCTACAGAAATGCCAAGACCTATAAGTGAAAAAAATATAACTAATTTTCTTGATCTAATAGTATTTCCCGTTCTTTTTACAACATAATCAGACAAAGTGCCCCCTAATACATAACCTAACATTCCAAATAGCCATGGTATAACATTCACTACACTCATATTTTTAATGCTCAAATGTCTTTCCATAACTAAATAACTTGGAAACCAGGTCATGAAAAAATATGTCATAAAATTAACTGCAAAAAAGGAAATTATAATTGACCATATAATTGGCTGTCTTAAATAAAAAGATAAAGTTTTTCTGTTCACTAAATCAGCTGATTTTTTCTTTTCACCTTCAACCGTATTACCATTAACAGACGTATTATGTGATTTTTCAAAATGCCTTAAAAAATCAAAAGGCGTATCATATGATAATATAAACCAAGATATTGTCCACAATAATCCCAATACAAGAAGTACAATAAAAGAAACACGCCATCCCCATTTAATAGCAATTAATCCTACCATCGGTCCACTTATTGCAGCTCCAAGTGACATTCCTGAATCTGAAATTCCTTTTGCTCTAGCTCTTTCCGTTGGTGAAAACCAATTTGTAATCATCTTATTTGATACTGAACTTATTGGTCCTTCAGACGCTCCAAATAAAAGTCTAAATACAAACAGTGAAGCAAATCCCCACGCAATTGCCGGTGCAAATGCAAAGAAAGACCAAAATATCATTGCAATCCCCATTGTTCTTTTAGGGCCAAATAAATCTGAACAATAACCTCCTATAAAACAAAATACTGCGTAGGTAAAAAAGAAACCGCTAAAAATATTTCCCATATCCGCTGCACTAAAATTGAATTCTTTCATTATATACGGAGCTGCTATTGAAAGTGCGGATCTATCAATATAATTTATCAGAGATCCGATAACCAATAGCACCAATATTAGCCATTTATATTTACTGATATTCATAAATTACCATATCCTCTCTTATTAAATTAGCGTAATTTTTAATAAGAAATCCATTACGCCACATGACTATAAGAATTTACCCTTAATAAATTTATGCCAGCCTATGCCCGCCGTATATGAATCTTTTGGAGATATCTACTCATTCTGAATGAAAGCTGTATTTACAATTATTCCGTCTTCTTATTGAGCAATTTCAATATTATTTTGAATTTTCAACTAATTCTTGATATAAGTTTGCCTTTATAGCATTGGCAATTCTCAATTTTCTACAGTAATCCAACAATCAAAAATCTTTATCTGAGCTGTCGCTCTATATGGAAATCATGCCGCTCAAATCGACAGCTCAAAATCTAATTTTTCATATAACCTTCATGTCTATATAAGTTTAAACTACTCACTAATTATATTTCTCTTTAACAATTCATCATGGTTAAAAATGTATTTTGGCTGACGTCCTTCAAAATAATCCATAACAGCTTCTACAGCTTTAACTGCCATTCTCTCCGACGCTTCTTTGGTCAATGCTGCAGAATGAGGTGACAGCATTATATTTTCAAGTTTCAACAGCTCATTATCAGGTGACGGTGGCTCCTGGGTAAACACATCAATACCTGCACCTGCAATTCTTTTTTCTTTAAGTACCTTCACCAATGCTCTTTCATCCATCAAACTTCCCCTTGCGGCATTTATTAAATAAGCAGTTTTCTTCATTGAATACAAGAGATCCTCTGTTACCATTCCTCTAGTCTGGGGCGTATCAGGACAATGCAGCGTTATAAAATCGGAATTTCTAAATAGCGTTTTTAAATCATCAACAAACTCATATTCGCTGTTTTGAAATTTATCTTTTAAATATGGATCAAATGCCAATATCTTCATATTAAACGCATTATGACATTTCTTGGCAACCAGAGCTCCGATTTTTCCCAAACCGACAACTCCAAGTATTTTTCCATCCATCTCTACAGACAAATTTGATCTTCTTGCTTTCCAATTGCCATTGCGCACGGACTTATCCATATAGGCTAGCTGCTTTGCCAGACACAACATCATGGAAATAGTATGTTCACATACTGAAACATTGTTTACACCAGGTAAATTGCAAACTAAGATTCCCCGCTTTGTAGCGGTATCAATATCTATATTGTCAACACCTGCACCAGTCCTCGATATGATTTTTAATTTAGGTGCATTTAAAATTATACTTTTCGTAATTTTTAAATTCGTCCTGAGAACAATAGCATCTGCATTTTTTGCCATAGATGCAACTGTTTTTTCATCTGGATTGGTAACAGTGGAAACATCAAATCTTTTATCTAACAATTTTCTCCCCTCAGGGTGTATTTCCTGAGATAACAATACCTGCTTCATTTCAACAGCCCTTCCTCAATTAAATATTTTTTAATTTCATCCACTTCGTTTTCCTTTAACGGCAGCAAAGGCAGTCTAGGTTCCATCCCATAATATCCAAGCAAATTCATAGCTGTTTTAACCGCTACTACACCACCATAACCTGAAATTTTAGGATTGAGTTTACAGAGCCTATCATTCAGTTTTTCAGCCTCTTCTCTTTTTCCCTCATTAAACAGTTCTTGAATTTTGCTGCAGAGATCAGGAAGGTAATTTGCCATGGAAAGCACTCCTCCTACAGCTCCCTTCTTTAATCCATCTAAAAATTTCATAATAGAACCAGACAAGACGTAAAAATCCGCTCCTTCAGGAACTGCACCAACATATTTGCCTATATCCTCCTTGGATGAATCCTTCATACCTACAATATTGGGATGCTGTGCAAGTACTGATACAGCCTTAGTCGATACCATGACACCATTGGCTGATTTTGGTATACAATATATCAGCAATGGAACTGGTGATGCATCCGCAACTGTAGTATAAAATTTAATCAGGGACTCGTCGTTCATTCTGCCAGGAAAATAATTTGGTGTAAGTACACTTACAAAATCAACTCCCACACTGGCTGCCTTTTTTGTAAATTCAATAGTTGCATAAGCTGATTCTCTGCCTGTTCCTACAATAAATGTTTTGTCATCGGATTTATTTTTTAACACCTCTTCAATTGCTTTAAGGCTTTCAGCATCTGTTAAACTCTTGAATTCACCATTGCTTCCCAGCAGCATATAGCCTTTTAGATGGGATACATTTAACTTTTTAATGTTCTTCCCCAATTCACCATAGCCCACTTTCTGATTGACAAATGGAGTTACAATTGGAGAAATTGTTCCATTGAGTTTTTCTTTTATGTTGTTCATATTAGTTCATTCCTTTCTTAAGAATATAATTTTTACTATAATATATTAGATACTGGATCTAAAACTTCAACTGCAATTTTAATATTTCCAAGTTCAGAACAATCCTTTTTCGCTTTAAAATCAAAACCTCTAAAAATATTACGCTTAAATTTCAGATAAGCATCATTGATCATCCCGCCAGTCCAAAAGATATTTTGATTGAGTTTTATCTGATCTTTGCAGACATTAATTGTATTGAACACAGGATCATAAGTTCCTATTAAAAGACCTAATAACATACTTTCTCTTGTACTCTCAAAGGTAAGGCCATTAAAAGCTCCCGTCTTTTTTTTCAGGCTGTGCCTGTCTCCTGCCAAATATGGTTCGAATTTCTCCTTTATTTCTGTAATATCCATATTAGAATACTTTCTATAGATATCCTGCAGATATTCAGAATAAAATTCCTCTTTGCTCATATCCTTACAGAACTCTTTCCTAAACCATTCCACTGCATTGCCGCCAACAGTTATAGCAAGATAGAGCCACCTGCCAGGAGTAACTGATGTACGAATATAGTAATGCCTGTCTGGAATAGGATTGTCCGTAGTAACAGTAATAATTTCATTACTTCCTGACACATTCAAAATATCACCAGTATTAACAGCACCGGCACCAAAGGCGGCACTTGCAGTGTCATTTGATCCTACAATTACTGGTACACCTTCGCGAAGCCCTGTCAATTCAGCTGCTGACTTTGACAGGTAACCTGCAATGCTCTTGGTTGGAACTATATCAGGCAGCTTATCCCTATCCATTCCAATTTCCCTGCAGATATCTTCAGACCATCCACTTTCTTTTAATGTCTCATACAACCCTGTGAAAGATGCATTTGAAGGATCTATCAAAAATTTTCCGACCATTTTTCTCAGGAAAAATGTATTAAAATGTCCAAATTTATACGTCTTTTTATAGACATCAGGTAAATTATCCTTGATCCAAAGCATACTCGTACATGTAATACCACCTGCAAACGGCAAATTGCCATTTATATTCATAAAATTATCGCCGCCAACTGCCCTTAGAGCAAACTCGGACTGTGCATAACTTCTCCTGTCCAAATGCAGTATCATAGGATAAACCGGATTTCCCTCTTTATCCATGGCAATCATTGACAACGCTACATCACCTATAACTACCTCTATTTTATCTTTATATTCCTCAAATTTCTTCAATCCGTCAATAAACGCCTTAAACATAAGATTTGCATCTATTTGAATCTTAAATCTATCTATAACCTCAAAATCGTATTCAACTTTAGTTGAACATAGATTTTTCCCTTTTCTATTAAATACGCCCATCTTAAGCGAAGAAGTGCCAAAATCTATTGATAATATATACAACTCATAACCCCCCAATTTAAAAACGTTTTCTGATTTTATAAAAGTCAAGCTTTCATCAATATAAAGTCAATTTACCTATAAGAGTACTCTATGTCTTATATACAAAGTCAGATAATATTTTACCAACATATCCCTATATGTTATTTACTCAATAATGCTGTTGCCGCTTTTGTGCTGGTGAAAATACTCATTTTCTGAAATAAATCTCAAAGTCTCTTCTGCCCTATTAGAAGAACCCAGCAGCTGGATTTTTTCTCTTACAGTCCGTACAACATTTTTTCGTGCCTCATCTCCATATTTTCTCACATCAACTAAATCAGGATTTTTACTTAAGCTTTCCCTTAGAGAACCTGTAAGAGCTTTATTTAATTCAGTAGCAAAATTTACCTTTGTTATACCAGCTTTAATTGCTTTTACAACATATTCATCTTTTACTCCTGAAGCCCCATGTAAAACCAATGGTGCCTCAACTACCTCATTTATTTCATATATTCTGTCTATATCTAGCACAGCAGATTGTATTTTCATTTTATGGGCACTCCCCACCGATACAGCAAGTGAATCTACCTTGGTTTTTTCAAAAAATTCCTCTGCCTCTTTCGGGGTAGTATAATATTTTTTCATTTCTTCTTGTGATAAATGGCTCTTTTCCGAATCAGGAACTTTCCCTATCTCAGCTTCCAGAGGAATACCCACAGCATGACACATCTTAACCAATTGTTTGGTAATCTCTATATTTTCTTCAAAGGACAGAGGCGATCCATCAAACATGAGCGACGTAAAGCCCGTCCTCAATGCACCCACCACAACATCATAATCAACTCCATGATCCAAGTGGCAGACAACTGGTACGCTTGATCTTTTTGCCAATGATCCAACAATTGAAAAAATACCGTTCATACCAGCATATTTTATTGCTCCTTGACTCATCTGAATTATAACCGGTGCCTTTTCTGCCTCGGCTGCCATAACAATAGCTTGTGCCACCTCCATATTATTTGCATTAAATGCACCAACTGCGTAGTGATTTTTAAGTGCATGAATTAACAACGCTTTACTACTAACTAATGGCAATTTCATCAATCCTTTCCGTAATCAACGTTTTAAATAAAATAATCTCTTATAGTATTGAATTCTTCATAGGTAATACCAGCTTCTCCTATACACCTTGGGTTTTTTACATTTTTCTTCCCGTCATCATGATAATCCGAACCACCTGTAAAAAATTTTACCCTGTCTCCATAATGTTCTTTTATATAGTTTTCTATTTCCTTATTACTAAAGCTGCCCTTATAGCTGGTTTTGGAATAGGTATAACAAGCTTCAATTCCGTCAAGCCCATGTTCTATCAATTGATTTATGTAATTCTCTCTTGTAAGAGTTTTCCCATCAGGATATTTAACTACATCATCAATTAAAAATGGATGGGCTAATACAACCGTCCCCCCGCAATTTTTAATAAGATCAATTGCGTCAAAAGAATTTATTTTTTTTCTTCTCACATTTAATTTGGGATTATCACGTACCATTATTTTTGCATCTTTCCAGCTAGGTGCATATCCCGTTTTAGCAATGAACTCAAATATATGTTTTCTCTGCACATCCTCCGGTTTTCTGTATCTTACATTATCCTCTTCATCCGTATACCGCAATATGGAATTTTCATAATCCACATGAATTCCATTTTCAGTTAACACATCACATAATTTTCTATAAGCATCCACCTTGCTCTCTCTTTCCCTTCTAACCTCATCTTCTACCAATTTATTACTCCAATCAAGCTTATAGCCTAAAATATGCACATCATCCACATAAGTATCACAGGAAAATTCATATCCCAAAACCAATTCAATGCCCTTATCAAATGCATATTTTTTAATTGGTATTTCCTCATTTCCCACTTTAACTACAGATGGAGGCTGTATATCATGATCGGTTATTGCAATAACTTTCATACCAATTTTAGCTGCATTATCTATCAGTTCCCTGGGAGTGTCATTTCCATCAGATCTAACTGTATGACAATGTAAATCGCAATCATATCTTGACATATTCCAACCTTCCTTTTTACTAAATAATTGATTTTAACATAACCTCTAGACAGATTTACGGCATCTACTATCTATGTCGTTTATCTTTTTAACTTTGGGTATGGAGCGCCCACCCTGAAATTCAGATTCAAGCCAGACATCAACTAGTTTTTTAGCCAACTCCGGCCCAATCACCACAGCACCCATGGTCATTATCTGTGCATTATTGCTCTTCCTGGCCCTTTCTGCTGAATAAATATCATGGCACTGGGCTGCCCTCACTCCAGGCACCTTATTTGCCGCAATAGCCATTCCTATACCTGTACCACATATCAAAATTCCCCTTTCAAATTCATTATTTGCTATTCTCTTAGCAACGGCCAGCGCCACATCAGGATAGTCTACCGGCTTTTTATCATATACTCCTACATCAACTACTTCTATACCTTTTGACTCAATATGTGTCTTTACAATTTCTTTTAGATCATATCCAAGATTATCTGCTCCGATTATAATTTTCATGATATCAAACACCCCTTTTCATATAAATAAATTATCTATGATTTTCAATAAACGACCTGATACCAGATGCAATTCCATCTGTATCTAACATAAATTTCTTTTTAAGCATTTCATCGGTTCCAGCAGTTCCAAAGCTGTCTTTTACACCAAGCCTTAAAAGTGTTGTATCTCTGGTGTTTTCTGAGAGCAGCTCTGCAACAGCACTTCCCAGTCCACCTACAATATTGTGATCTTCCACTGTAACAACTGTCTTTATTTTTGATACAAAATTCAGAATGAGTTCATCATCCAATGGCCTTATAGACGCCATATCAATCAATGCAGCATTAATACCATTTTGCCGCAATAAATCCACGGCTTTTAAGGAATCGTATACTGCACCGCCGGATGAGATTACAACTGCATCTTTACCTTTTCGCAATACATTTCCTCTCCCAATTTGAAAGTCCTGAATTCTATCATAGACTAAGTTCTCTTTCTTTCTGCCCCTTAAACGTAAATACACCGGCCCCTTGTATTCAAACGCTGCCCTTGTTGCGGCAAATGCCTCATTATAGTCCGCAGGATCTATTATCACAACATTTGGAATTGATCTTATGGAAGCCACATCCTCCAATGCCATATGTGTATAGCCAAGCCATTCTGAAGAAAAACCTGTATCCGTGCCAACAATTTTGACATTCAAATTTTGTCCAGCAATATCCACTCTAATTTGCTCACAAGCTCTAAAGGTTAGAAAGTTTGCATAGGAAGTAACTACAGGAATTTTACCAGCCAATGCCAGCCCAGCAGCTATACCTATCATTGACTGTTCAGCTATACCCACATTAAAGCTTCTTTCCCTGTACAAATTTACGAAGCTTCCATATCGAGATTGTGAATCTGCAGCTACAGTTACTATTTTTCTATTACCTTCTCCTACACTCAGGAGTCCATCTATAAAAGCATCTCTTGTGGATTTTTTATTTTCAGTCATCATTCAAGTGCCTCCAATCCCAAATTATCTTTTAGGCTCTCATATTGTTCTCTTGTCAGAACTTTGTGATGCCATTCTATTTTATTCTCTGCAATTTCCAGTCCTTTTCCCTTAATTGTATGAGCTATTACAGCAGTAGGTCTTCCAGTCTCATAAGGTGCACTATTTAATGAAGGCAGTAATTCCTCTATATTGTGGCCATTTACATTTTTAGTAGACCATCCAAAAGCTCTCCACTTATCCTCTAATGGCTCTAGTTGACTTATATTTTCAGTAAAATCCCCCAGTTGCAAACTATTTCTGTCCACTATAACAACCAAATTATCCAGTTTATGTTTTGCAGCAATCATTGCAGCTTCCCAGTTAGTTCCCTCTTCAAGCTCTCCATCACCTGTTAAAACAAATACCCTGCACTTTCTATCATCCATTTTTGCCGCCAATGCCATACCGATGGCCAATGGAATGCCATGACCTAATGATCCCGTATTGGCTTCAACCCCCGGTAATTTTATCTCAGGATGCCCAGGCAACATGGTATCGCATTTGCTGGCAAAATCTCTTAATAGATCACGTTTATAATATCCTACCTGAGATAATATTGAATATAATGCTAAACAGCCATGCCCTTTGCTTAAAATAAAACTATCTCTATCAGGCCACTGAGGATTATCAGGTCTGTAGTTCATAATACCTTTGTATAAAGTCGCTATAATATCCGCACTAGAAAGCGCTGGCGCTAGATGTCCAAAATTTGCTCTAGTGCTCATACAAATACAATCCTTTCTGATTTGTTCTGCTGTTTTCCTAATTTCATCTCTATTAATATCCACCAATTTAAATACACCCTCCAAACTTTCCTATATAACAGAAGCACCTTTACTTGAATTTTTTATTATAGAAACAAAAGATTCCAGATCATCTACTGCACTTGAAAATTGCTTATAAGTTGTAAAAGTAGGCTCTATATTTTTAAATTCATCTGGGGCAATTGTTTCTTCACCGTATCCTCTGCTAAAATAAGGTATTTTCAGCAGTTCCTCTATAATCTCTTCTGGTACCTGCTCCTCTACACCGCTTTTCAACGGTCTATCAATATACAGAAGCATTAAATTCTGTATCAAATTTGGGTTCATTGTAAATATCATGTTTTCACCAGCTAATTTTTCTATATGCCATATATGTTTAACTCCGTCAATCTCAGGACCTACTCTCATAGAGCAAATCAACAATTTACTTGGATACTTATTCTCAGTTAAAATTCTGCAGGCCTTTTTAGCTATTGCAATACCAGCCCACCTCTTCATTTTTTCAGTAAGTTTAACCCCTCTTTCTGAAGCCTCATCCTCGAAAGTATGTGCATCCTCAAATCTCCCTATCATCAATGTTATTACTGAACGCCAATTTGAATAGTCAGTTCCAAATTTTTCGCCCAATTCCCTGCCTGATTTAACTGCCTTTGCAACTGCCATAATTTGCGGCAGCGTAAAGGACAAAGTTGCATTTGTAGGAATGCCAAGAAGTGTCAATATAAATATTGTCAAGACGCCCTCCTCAGTTGCTGGAACTTTTACCATAATGTTAGCCTGCAATTGTTTTAATCCAAGTCCATCCTTGACCATTTTAAACGGATTAATATAATCTTGAGGATTTACTTGAGCTGACACAAAACCATATTTATGTGAAGATTGCTCATATAAATTCAAATAACGTGCGGCACCTCTTTTGCAAGCTTCCATATAAACTCTCCAGGTAATTTCATCCATATTAAGTTTAGGATTATAGTGTATGATGTTCCTAATAATCGGAGCCCATTTATCACCTAATAGATCAAATACCGCCTTTGTAAGGGGAGGATTTGTGGTAACGCCTTTGAATACCCATTTTTCAGAATCCGTATTACTATCCCACAGCTTCTTTAATTGTGATTTCACAATATCCCTTAAATTATCCGGAGTGGATTTTAAAAATTTCTCACACCATGTTTCATAGATAAGAGGATTTGAATCCCACCAAAGCTCCATATCTTGGCTCGTCAAATTCAATCGTTCCATAGCACTGCTCTTATAAATATTTTGGTTCATATACCATCGCTCCCATAAGATATTTTTACATCCTTAAGCTTACGCAAAATTTATGCCAAATAAAAAAAAGACCTATAAATGCCTTTAGGTCATAATTTTAAATTTCAAATATTATATTAATCAATGTAAATTTACATTAAGCAATGCATGGCTACATTAAAAATTCATTTTGCTGCGGACTCATATTTTTTTATTTTTCTTACAATCGTAGACTGATCTACATCCAACACTTTAGCTGCTTTATAGGTGCTTCCGTTCTCATCAATAGCCCTTTTTATAAGCTGGTACTCCACTAATGCAGAAGCTTTCCTAAGAGGCATAAGTTTCGAGATATGTATTTCATCTGATAGGTTACTATCTTCATTCGTAGTCGTCAGTTCCCCAGGCAGATCACTGCATCTAATCTGGTTATCTTCTGAAATTATTACAGTACGCTCAATTACATTTTCCAGCTCTCTCACATTTCCCGGCCATCTATATTTCATAAAAACTTCTATAACCTCATTTGTAAGCTGTTTTGAATAGCCATATTTTTTATTATATACATCCAAAAAATGATATGCAAGTACGGATATGTCTTCTACTCTATCTCTCAAAGGAGGTATCGTTATTGGAATTACATTTAGCCTGTAATATAAATCCTGCCTGAACTTCCCGTCTTCAACCAATTTTTTTAGATCTCTATTGGTAGCCGCTATTATTCTCACATCAACTTTTCTAGGTTTAATACCACCCACTCTGATAAATTCCTTCTCCTGCAGCACTCTCAGAAGCTTTACTTGTAGGATAAAAGGTATTTCACCAATTTCATCGAGAAACAGAGTTCCCTTGTCGGCAATCTCAAAAAGCCCCGGCTTTCCTTCAGAACGTGCCCCAGTAAAAGCACCCTTTTCATACCCAAATAACTCAGTTTCCAGTAAGTTCTCTGGAATCGCCCCGCAATTTAATTTAACAAAAGGTCTCCCATTTCTGTTACTGATATTATGAACATATTTGCATATTACTTCCTTGCCAACTCCGGTTTCTCCATATATAATAAGGGTGGAATCCACTACTGCGACTTTTTTTATCACTTCTATAACTTTTTCCATTTCCTTGCTTCTATATATAATGTTGTGATCTTGAGTCTGTTCAATTCTCAAAGCTGCCAGTTCCTGCTCATACCTCTGTAAAAGATCTTTAGTCTTATACAGATCACTTTTTAGCATCTCTTCATTCGTTATGTCCTTTGATATGCTGACAACACGTTTAACATTATTATCTTTATCAAAAACAGGTGTAGCTACTACAAGGAGCTTTTTTCCTGATTTCGTTCTTTGTGTTAAGGTTATAGGCTTTTTCTCCTCTATAGCCATTCTTGTAGCAGATGGCAAATATATACGTTTTTTCTCTAATTCCCTTACATTCTTTCCAATAAGTTCTTTAGGTTTTACACCATAGATTTTCTCACAAGAAGAGCTTATTCTGACCTTAATACCGGATCCGTCAGTAATACAAACCAGATCATCCGAGCAAGTCATAAAAGCATTCAAATCCGTTTTTACACGGGTATAGTCTTCTAAAAGTATTTTATATTTATTTTCTATAAAATTTAGCAATTCACGATTGGTAATAATCCCGACCACATTATATTTATCATCTTTAACAATAATTACATCTTTAACATTCTGATTTACCTCTATTAAATCTTTATAATATAAATAACCAATAGTGTCAAATGGTACCCTATGCTTTTCACCTAGATAACAAAATATCTTTTTTACTTCATCTCTATTATCGTTTACAATCACATAATCATATGTTTCTTTATTTTGACTTAAGTTTTTTAATTTACCTTCTAATTTTATCAATAAAATACTAGTATTCATTATTCTAGAGACATTTATTTTCATCCACCCAGTGCCCCCTTTTAATATAAAATGAAATCAACTCAACCGATCAAAACTCTCTAATTTCCATTTACGAATATAAAAAATATAACTAAAAACTAAAATTTTCAGTTACATAAAATAAATCATAATTTATTTTATACAATCTACGTAAATTACCCATATTCCCATATTTCTAATCTTCTTTATGAGAAATAAGATTTTTTATCTCCTCCATAAAAGTATTTATATCTTTAAATTGTCTATATACAGATGCAAACCTCACGTAGGATACTTCATCAACTTTCTTTAAACTCTCCATTATCATTTCCCCTATTTCAGAAGAGCTTATCTCTGTAAGCATTTTATTATTTATCCCTTTCTCCACTTCGTCTGCTATACCTTCAATTTGTTTCCTTGAAACAGGTCGTTTTTGACATGCTTTTATAAGCCCATTCAATATTTTATTTCTGTCAAAATACTCCCTGCTCATATCCTTCTTTATGACTAATAGAGGCACATTTTCAATCTTTTCATAGGTGGTATATCTTTTACCACAATTTGAACATTCTCTTCTTCTTCTTATGGCCATATCATCATCTGTAGATCTAGAGTCCACTACTTTACTTTCCCCATATCCACAATAAGGGCATTTCAATTTAATTCACGTCCTTTATATAACTATACTATAACAATAATTATACACTTTTTTTCTAAATATTCTACAATTTCTTTTTAATTATTATATCACGATGATATTTTACCTAAATAATGAAGAATTTTTAAACCTTATCTGACAATTTTCCCCCATCTATTAAAATCACATCCACCCCTATTTTTTTTATATCTTTCCATGGAACTTCTATATCTTCATTTTTGCTGAACAACGACATCTTAGAAGTCTGAGAAGGTAAAATAATTGACATTATCCTGTGCTCATCACAGTTTATTTTCAAATCCTTTATAAAGCCCAGTTTTGTACCAGTATTTGCATCTATAATTTCCATATCTTTCAAATTAACTAAGGAAAATAGATCTCCTTCCATATCCATATATGTACACCCCTCCATCCATTTTTTGCAAACCATTGCATTTTAAATCTCATATATAATTTCTCATGTGTCTCAATGCAGTTTTTTCCAATCTAGATACTTGAGCCTGGGATATTCCTATTTCATCTGCCACCTCCATTTGAGTTCTTCCATCAAAAAATCTTAAATTGAGAATCAATTTTTCCCTGTCATTAAGCTTTTTCATAGCTTCTTTTATAGCTATGTTTTCAAGCCAATTTTCATCTACATTTTTTGTATCACTTATTTGATCCATTACATAAATGGCATCCCCACCATCATGGTATATGGGTTCAAACAGTGAAACTGGATCTTGAATTGCATCCAGTGCAAATACCACTTCTTCTCTAGGTATTTGCAATTCTTTAGCTATTTGGGATATAGTTGGCTCCTTGTTGTTCTCTCTTATCAACCTATCTCTAACCTGAAGTGCCCTGTATGCAATATCCCTAAGTGATCTGCTCACCCTTATGGAATTGTTATCCCTCAAGTATCTTCGTATCTCACCTATAATCATAGGAACTGCATAGGTTGAGAATTTAACATTTTGACTTAAATCAAAGTTATCAATAGCCTTCATAAGTCCTATACATCCTACCTGAAATAAATCATCCACGTTTTCTCCCCTATTGTTAAATCTCTGTATTACACTTAACACCAATCTCAAATTGCCTTTTATAAATTTTTCTCTAGCCTTATCGTCCCCCTGCTGCATTTTTATCAAAAGTTCTTTCATTTCCTTTCCCTTTAGAACCGGCAATTTTGATGTATTCACGCCGCAAATTTCAACTTTATTAATCATCATGTAATCAGCCCCTTTAGAATATATAGCATTTTAAGTATTTACTAAGAGGCTCAATTTTATACTAAAGACAACCCTATAACATTTTATTTATTTCTTTTTTCAATCTCTTTATAATTCTCTTTTCAAGCCTAGAAATATAGGACTGGGATATTCCAAGCAAATCCGCCACTTCTCTTTGAGTTCTTTCTTTTTTACCATTTAATCCAAATCTTAAATTTACTATTTCTTTCTCCCGATCACTTAATTTTTTCATGGCAATAACTAAAAGCTGTTTATCCACTTCATCTTCTATAAAATTATAGACCACATCATTGTCAGTCCCTAAAATATCAGAGAGCAGCAGTTCATTTCCATCCCAATCTACATTTAAGGGTTCATAAAAAGAAATCTCTGCTTTTACCTTACTATTTCTTCTCAAGTACATGAGTATTTCATTTTCTATACACCGTGAAGCATAAGTAGCTAATTTTATTTTTTTTTCAGGATTAAAGGTATTTACTGCTTTTATAAGTCCTATGGCTCCAACAGACACTAAATCCTCCACATTAACCCCTGTATTTTCAAATTTCCTAGCTATGTAGACTACCAGTCTCAAATTTCTTTCTATAAGGGTGGACTTTACCTTTTCATTTCCAGATACCAACTTTGAAACCAATTCCTCTTCTTCTTTCTTACTCAGAGGCGGAGGTAATACATCATTGCCACCTATATAATATATATCTTTTATTATAAATTTGAATTTTATAAGTATTCTGTTCAATAACATTTTTAACTTAAGCATAATTATCCTCCACTATCAATTGTTTTTTAACTATTTATACAAGCGTGATCACTTTATATTACTCCCCTGGATAAAAGAGCATGATAATCACCAAGTTCACTTAATTTTTGCTGACAAATAGCAATTACAGCTTCTCTGTATTTAATTTCCCCTCCCAAATTTATTCTCACCGCATCTGCTTTAAATCCTTGGAGTTTTCCAATTTCACCATTTATGACCCTGTAAGGTATATAAAATTTAGAATCCTCTTCTAAGTTTATGTTCTTAAATACAGAACTTTCAACTATTATCACCGGTAAATTAGTTACGGGCTCTCTAAGCTCATTTCCAGTGTCAAGAAAAGCCCTGACAGTTTTACATTTATTTTTAAATACAATATCCACACTGTAAATCAATGTAGACAATCTATTCCTATCTTTGACATAGACTAATAATCTGTCAATAACCATATATAATATCATAAGCGAAGTAAAAAGCCATTGATATGAAAAATTAATTATAACAGGACCATCTACATAGGAATATTTGTTATATTGAATAAATATACATAACCCTGCCAACAGCATTGAATAGAGAATAAATACTGACACTATTTTTAAATTGGTAATAAACCCCTTATTTCCAAAGGAAATATAAATCAATGCAATTGAAACTATAATTTTAAAATAAAAGGCGGAGAAAAACTCCAAATTAGGATATATTAGTGTAATTGTATAGATGCTGCCTATAGATGCTGCTAAAAACATAAATTTAAATTTTATCTTTAATTTGAGAGTCCTACCCGTAATATACAACAGGAAAAAATCTACTATTAAATTTATTAAAATTAGCAAGTCTATGTATACGATCAAATAGACAATCACCTCCACCTTTGCTTCCTTTTATTTACTTTTATTATATACCTATGTATTTCAAAATTTTGTCATTTCTTAATCATTTCCAATATTTTTATCTTCTATAATATGTCATAAATTTTTCTTTTATTCCTCCAATGTTTTTTAATCTTAATTTTCATCTAAAAAAATCACAGCTGGCAATTAATTGCCAGCTGTGATTTTCTCATCTTTTCTGCCTTCTTAAAAAAGCAGGTATCTCCAAATTATCTTCATTGAACTTTTCATACTCTACAGAAGCAGCAGCTTCATTCTTACTGTCCCTTACACCTGTATCAGCTTTTAAAGAATTTTTATCTTTAACTTCGCCGCTCTTATCTGATTCAAATCCTGTTGCTATTACAGTAATTCTTATTTCATCCTTTATTTCTTCATCTATAACAGCCCCAAAAATTATGTTTGCATCAGGATCTGCAGCCTCTTGAACTATTTCAGCAGCCTCGTTTATCTCCAGTAGCCCAAGATCCTGGCCACCGGTTATATTTAGAAGTACTCCTGTAGCCCCCACTATTGAAGTTTCAAGGAGAGGACTCGATATGGCCTGTTTTGCAGCATCTTGAGCTCTGCTATCACCATTTCCCTTTCCTACACCCATATGGGCAAGACCTTTATCTATCATAATTGTCCTAACATCTGCAAAATCCAAATTTACAAGTCCAGGTATAGTGATCAAATCGGATATACCCTGTACACCTTGTCTTAAAACGTCATCTGCAAATTTAAAAGATTCCATCAAAGTGGTTTTTTTATCTACTATGGAAAGAAGTCTTTCATTTGGGATAGTAACCAGTGTATCCACTTTCTCCTTTAGGTTTTTTATTCCCATCTCTGCATGGAGCATTCTCTTTCTGCCTTCAAAGGGAAAAGGCTTAGTGACTACCCCTACCGTAAGTATTCCCATAGATTTAGCTAATTCTGCAATTATAGGCGCCGCTCCAGTGCCAGTTCCTCCACCCATGCCAGCTGTAATAAATACCATATCTGCTCCTTTTATAGCCTGGGATATTTCATCTTTATTTTCTTCCGCAGCCTTTTGCCCTATCTCTGGATTAGCTCCTGCTCCAAGTCCCTTAGTGAGTTTATCACCTATTTGTATTTTCTGTGATGCTTGTGAAAGCATCAACGCCTGTTTATCTGTATTTATAGCAATAAATTCAACATTTTTTAACCCTTCTTTTATCATTCTATTTACAGCATTGTTTCCTCCTCCGCCGCATCCTATTACTTTGATTTGAGCAAACTGCTGAACATCAACATCAAAATCTAACACAATACCTCTGCCTCCTTTTTTAAAAAAAATCTGTAAAAAAATCCTTTATCTTAGATATAAACCCATTGGTTCTATTTCCATTTTCCGTTTCTTCTTCATCTTCAATTATCTTTTTATAATCGGGTAAATTATCATTTTTAGATGAATCCACATCTATGGTATTTTTCAACTTCATAGAATTTGAAACGTCTTTTACTATTCCAACCGCCGTAGCATACAGTGGACTTGCTGCCCCTATGTATCTAGGTATCCCAATTCTTACAAGCTTTCCCAGAATATTTCTGCCAAATTCCTCTATGCCATTTATCAGCGCCATACCGCCACCTACTATAACTATTCCAGAAAGTTCATTGTAATATTCAGACGTACTTATTTCTTTATTTATTAATGAAAACAACTCCTCAACCCTAGCTTCTATAACTTGATTTAAAACATTACAGTCCACTTTTACTTTGTTATTATAATTGGCATTTACCTCTATTTTAAAATTATCCCTAAGAGAATCTGCTGCTACACTTCCATATTTTATTTTAAGTTTTTCTGCTTCTGAAACAGGGATTTTCAAGCAAACTGCAATATCATTGGTTATAATACTTCCACCTAAAGGTAAAGTACTTATACTTCTTAAATTTCCTCCTTTATAAATATAAATATTTATAGAATCTGAACCCGTATCTACAAGAGCTATACCCCTCTGAATCTCCTCTTCTTTCAAAACCACACTGGATATAGCTATAGGCTCAAATACTACTCCAAGTACCTTTATTCCAGCTTTGTTCACACTTTTAAAAATATTATTTACTACAGTTGACTGGGCAAGTATTATTTGCGAATCCACTTCTAATCTTAATCCACACATGCCTATAGGATCTTTTATTTTATCATAACCATCAATTATATATTGTTGAGGTATTACCCCTATTATTTCTTTATCGTTGGGAATATTAATTATTTTAGATGCTTTTAACACTCTTTTCACATCATTTCTCTTTATTTCACGATCTTCCGAGGATACTGCAACTACTCCTTTATTCCAAACAAGCTCACTTATCCCCCCTGACAAGGATATATAAGCCCCAGTTACTTTTGTATCCACCATTCTTTCCAGTGAGCTTATACATTTCTTTATGGATTCCGATGTATTATCTATATCTACAACTATCCCTCTTTTTACACCACTACAATTTGAGGAAGTTATACCCATTATCTGTACTTCGGAATGTTTATCTATTTTTCCAGCAGCAGCACAGATATTGTAAGAGCCTATATCTATGCCCACTATATATTCGTTCATTAAAATATTTCCCTCCTTTGCATAAAGAGAACCATTAAAAATATATATTCAACAAAAAGTCTAATTTTCCTCTTATATTTTATCACATTTAAATAAAATCTCAAATGCAATTAAAGAATATTTATCTATTCTTTCTATAACATAAAATAAAAGGAAAAGACTTACAATCCTTTCCTTATCAAAATTTTTCCCTGTTTAATTAGCTTTTTCTAAATCTTTTATCTTTACACTCCGACTATGGACAGTGTGATTCCATTCCTTATTATTCTTGCCTATTATACCTAACAGTGAAATTGGGAACCAGGTAATTGCATATACCGGATAAAATATGTAGTATACAAATGTTTTAAAATTTAATTTTTTCTCCAAAATCAATATAAAAGGAGTGTAAATAAATTGTAACACCGAAAGTAATATCATCGCTACGGTCAACAAATTAAAATTAATAGAATATACAACTGTATTAAAACCAGATATCAAATCAAGTGCTTTCATAATCTGTTGAATTCCACCACTTATAGCTGAAAATCCTATGAGTACAGCTATTATAGGTTGAATACTGTAAAGAGCACAGTCCATCAACAAAAAGTTGCAGTTTCTTATTGCTTTTTTTACAAGCTTAAAAAAATATCTACTTGATACATCCGTAAATCCCTGCATCCATCTTTTCCTTTGATTCCATGACTGCCAAAGTGTAAGAGGTTTTTCATCATACACTATAGCATCATGAGCCCATCCCACTTTATATCCATGTAATATCAATTTGCAGGTAAATTCTAAATCCTCCGTCAGGCATGTAGCTCCCCAGCCCAATTTCTTCAAAATATCAGTATCTACCACAAAACCCGTCCCGCCTAATTGGGCTGATAATCCCAAATTACTTCTGGCTAATTGAAACATCCTATTATTAGTCCAAAACGCTATAGAATAGCTTCCTGTAATCCACGTATCGCCAGGATTTTTACTGTCTAAATAGCCTTGAACAACTTTATATCCCTTACAGAGCTGTTTGTTCATTTCTTTCAAGAAGTTTTTGTGTACAATATTATCTGCATCAAATATAGCTATATCATCATATTTTTTTTCCATATTAAATATCTTATTAAACATCCATTCAAGTGCATAACCCTTGCCGCGTTTTCCTATACTACTTCTCTCATACACAAAGGCACCTTTTTTTCTAGCTTTCAATGCAGTTTTATCCGTACAATTATCCGCAATCACAAAAATATCATACAATTTTTTAGGGTAATCCAACTCCTTTAAGCTTTCTATAATATCACCAATTACAATTTCTTCATTGTGGGCTGCTATAATCAGTGCAAAACTCCTTTTTGGTTTTATCTGTTCAGTATCTCTTTTCCTCAGCAAGCCAAAAAACGATATGCACAAATAGTATATAGATACTATATAGACTGTGTAAGTTAAAATGCGAGAGGCATAATTAATTATTTCTTTAAAAATGCTCATCTTAATCCCCCTAATTTAAGGTTATTTTAGCACAACTAAAATTTAATTACTATAGTAATTTACAATAAACTCTAAAATAATATACAGTAAAAGAGATAGAATTTTCACTCTATCCCTTTTCATATCCTTCTATAAAGAAATTATTCTGGCAAGCATATTATTGTCAATAGCATAACCCATAGCAGAATCATAGGATATATATCCTTTTCTGTAGAGTTCTGCAAGTGACATATCCATAGTTCTCATTCCATATTTTACTCCCGTCTGCATTGAAGATTCTATCTGATTAGTTTTTCCTTCTCTTATCATGTTTCTAATAGCTGTGGTAGCAATCATGATTTCAATTGCCGCTATTCTATCTTTACCATCCAGCTTAGGTATAAGCTGTTGGCATATTATACCCTTCAGTACAGCTGCCAGCTGTATCTTTACCTGCTGCTGCTGATAAGGTGGAAATACATCCACAATTCTGTCTATAGTCTTAGCAGTGCCTATGGTATGTAAAGTTGAAAATACTAAATGTCCAGTTTCAGCTGCAGCGAGAGTAGTAGATATGGTCTCAAGATCTCTCATCTCCCCCACTAAAATCACATCTGGATCTTCCCTAAGCACTGATTTTAATGCATTGGCATAACTTAGGGAATCTTTACCTATTTCTCTTTGACTTATTATGGACTTGTTATGCTTATGTAAATATTCTATTGGATCTTCAAGAGTGATTATATGTGCAGCTCTATTGGAATTGATCTCATTTATCATAGCTGCCAATGTAGTGCTTTTCCCGGACCCTGTAGATCCCGTCACTAAAATTAACCCCTTTTTGCAATCTAAAAGTTTTTTTACCTCAGGTGGAAATTTAAGTTCATTCAAAGTAGGTATTTTTAAACCTATGACTCTTATTGCAATGGCACAACTACCTCTCTGCTTAAACAGATTTACTCTAAATCTTCCAAGACCCGATATGGAAAAAGATATATCAATCTCACCAGTCTTATTGTATCTCTCATAGTCTTCACCTAATATTTCCTTGGAAAACCTTTCAGTGTCCGCCGGCTGTAGTTTTTCCTTTCCCAATTTCTTAAGTTCGCCATTCACCCTTACTACAGGAGGTGCCCCAACTGTCAGATGCAAATCCGATGCATTTTTTTCAATAGTTTGTTTTAATAGTTCTTTTAGGACTACCATTTTAAGTTCCCCTTTCTAAAGCATTTATCCCGAGAACGTTACTACTTTTTTAAATAATGTTTACCATTTAAATTAATTAAAAAATTATTATCAATTTAAAGCGAGAATAAATATTTTATGCAAATCCTCCCCTATCTATATTCGTCATCTATTATTTAACTTTTATATATATTTTTATTTTAATAAAAATTATTTACTGAATTTACAGGCTGAATCATACATTTAAAATTAAAATAATCTAAAAATGCCATAAATTCCATGTGCATACTATTACATATTTATTAAATTTCTTATAGTTCAAAATACAACGATAACATATACCATGGAATTTATTAAAAATTTACAAGTTCAATATAAAAATCATTTTGTCCAATAATTTAATTCCTTGTATAATTTTTTTAACGCTTTTTTTTCGATTCTAGATACATAAGATCTGGATATGCCAAGTATTTTTGCTATTTCTCTTTGAGTTCTGGGCTTCCCCTCTAAAAGCCCATATCTCATTTCTACAACACTCTTTTCTCTTTGAGACAAACATGTATTTATCTTAGAATATAATTTTTTCACCTGTATTTTCTGTTCTACAATTTCAATTATAGAATTTTCATCACTGCTAAGCACATCCATCAAAGATATTTCATTTCCCTCTTTATCCACACCTATTGGATCTTGTAAATACACTTCATTTCTAATTTTCTTATTATTTCTTATAAGCATCAATATTTCGTTTTCTATACATTTTGCCGCATATGTTGCTAACCTAGTCCCCTTGGATGCATCAAAAGAATCTATCGCCTTGATCAATCCTACAGTTCCAATAGAGATTAAGTCATCTACTTCTTTTCCTGGATAAGAATACTTCTTTACAATATGTGCTACCAACCTCAAATTTCTCTCCACTAAAATGCTTTTAGCAAGTAGATCCCCTTCTTTTAACTTTCTTAAATAATATGCTTCTTCATCATCACTTAGAGGTTGTGGAAATGAATTATTATTTGTAACATAAGCCGTCATAAATACTACATTCCCAATAATATCTAATAAGTAATTTGTTATAAACACCAGCTGCTCCTCCTAATAGTGCTTATTAATATACTATGAGCAGCTTTTTCAAAAAGTGCATATATAAATAAAATTTAATTTAGATATTGTTGTATGTTTGAAACTATATCCCTAAATATTGGGGCAGCAGTATTCCCACCGCTTTCATTATTTTTATCTATATCCTTCACAAAAACAACCATAGAATAGTACTTGCCATTATACTTAAAAAATCCTACAAACCATCCATCTGAATGTTCCTCTGCTGTCTTATTTTTACCGGTCAGCTCTATTCGCTGGGTGCTTCCCGTTTTTCCTCCAACTTCCATGTCATCTACATGTGCAGATTTTCCTGTACCATTTTTCACTACATTTATCATCTGTTCTTTCATTTCCTCAGCTGTTGATTTTTTTATAACGGAACTACTTGTGGTATTCAATTTTTCTATATTACTATTTTTATCATCCACATAGGCATCTAATATATACGGCTTTACATATACTCCACCATTTACCACCGTATTTGGTATGCTGATAGCTTCTATCGGAGTTATCCTAATATTTTGCCCTATAGATGCAAGGGATAAGCTTCCGTCGGCATAACTTGGATTTTTTACCTCAAACAGTCCTGATTTCTCACCATCTAAATTTAAAACTGTTTGAAATAATCCCTGACTTTTTGCATTGTCATAAAAATTATTAAATCCCACCTTTTCCCCTATCTGGGCAAACACATCATTGCAGGATACAGTCAGTGCTTCTCCTGGAGTCAGTGTGCCATGATTTGCCTCATCTTCTACCTCATACAGTCCTTTGCAGGTAAATTTGTCATTTACATTTATGATATTTTTATCAAGTCCTGCCTCTTCTACTATAACTTTAAATATGGAGCCGGGAAAAAATCCATGATTAGTGGCAGCACCTATATTTACATTTGGTTTACTGTCATCTTTCTGTACAAGTGCCTTTATTTTTCCCGTATCCGCCTCCATCAAAACCACACCTATCTGACTAAATTCTTTATTTTTTCCCTCATTTAATATTTCTTTTATTTTGTCCTGTATACTTTTATCTACAGTCAATCTCACATTTACATTGTTTTCAGGATAATTCACTTTTTTATTTATTATCTTTCCATCTACATCCCTTTCAAATACGACCTCAGGTTTATTATTGTCTTTTGTCTTCTCATATATCTGCATTTCTAAGGAATTTTTATTTTTAATTTGGTTATTCTCAGTTCTCTTAGGATTTAGAAGTAAATTTCCTATACTCCATATACCAGCTTTATTTAAAGGAGAATAAACATACGTATAGACTCCATTTATTCCAGTTATATTCTTTAACTTATTGTAGGTGTTTACATCCACCTCATAATATAATTTCTCACTTTTATTCAATACTCCAGCTTTAGATATATCGTAATCACTGTCATAATTTCTAAGAGTATAAATTAAAGTGAGCATCTTCTCTGAATCCACATTTTCATTATCTTTCAAAAATACTTCTGGCGATATAACCACATAATATTTTTTATCATAACTCATAAATTGTTTCCCATGGCAATCATATAACATATAATTTACATCGGTTAAATCCTCTTTATAGGAATATTGTGAATCTGCCATTACACTCAATTTACTACTTCCAAAATACTGAAGTTTTATTATTTTAAAATACAGCAGGGAAAACGCTAAAATAATTATGAAAAATAAAATATATTGTCTTTTTTGTATTATATGCCTGTTTATCTTTAACATAAAAAAACACCTCATCTAGACTAATTTCTATCCAAAATAAGGTATTTTATTCACCTGGATATAATTTTACCAGGTTGTAACTTATAGTTTAGCTTTTATAAGCATATCTCCCTTTTCCAATATTCTATCCACTACTGCAGTAAATATCATCTGGGCAACAGGAGCTGATTCTATTTTCTCCCCATTTTCATCTCTCATATCTTTTAGATATACTTTAAAACTGTCTCCTATAGGCCTTAATACTTCCACCATATCTCCACTGTATACTTTATTCCTCTGTTCTATAACCACGGTATTATCGTGCTTATCATAATCTTTAACTAAGCCAACTATATCATAATTTCTTATATAAGATGAATTTTCGAAAATTTGGCTGTCTTTATCTTCAAAATAGAATCCTGTAAAATATTTTCTATGACTGGCTTTCATCAAATCCTTCAGCCATTTCTCCTCAAATACATATGTATCAGGGTTTTCAAAATAGGAATCCATAGCCCTTCTATAGGCTTTAACTACAGTAGCTACATAATATGCACTTTTCATTCTTCCCTCTATCTTAAATGAATTTATGCCCGCTTCTACTAATTCTGGAATATGTTCTATCATACAGAGATCTTTCGAATTTAAAATATAGTTCCCCCTGTTATCTTCAAATACAGGAAAGTATTCTCCCGGCCTCTTCTCTTCCATAAGATAGTATTTATATCTGCAAGGCTGGGCACACTGCCCCCTATTGGAATCTCTTCCTGTCATATAATTTGAAAGCATGCATCTTCCCGAATAGGCCATACACATGGCTCCATGAACAAAAGCCTCTATTTCACAATCTTCTGGTAAATGCTGCCTTATCTCTTTTATTTCTTCAAGCGAAAGTTCCCTGGCAAGAACTATTCTCTTTATACCCTGTCTATACCAAAATATAGCAGACATCCAATTCACATTATTACTCTGAGTACTTAGATGCAGCTCCAGATTCGGCACGATTTTCCTGGCAGCCATTATTATCCCTGGATCTGACACAATTATCCCGTCTACATCCAATTTATACAATTTCTTTAGGTAACCTTCCAATCCCTCTAGATCAGCATTATGTGGAAATACATTGACAGTTATAAATGCCTTCTTTTCCCTTTCATGAACATATTTCATACCTTCTATAAGTTCTTCATCCGTAAAATTGTCTGCAAATGCTCTAAGATTAAGCTTATTTCCTCCTAAATAGACTGCATCCGCTCCAAAATCCACGGCAGTTTTCAGCTTTTCCAAATTGCCCGCAGGTGCCAATAACTCCGGCTTTTTATTCATCTCAATTCCTCCTCATAGTAACAGCAATACCATCTCCCATAGGTATAATTGAAGTTATAAATTTATTGTCATCAGATACAATTTTTAAGTATTCTCTCATTCTCTTGACTATGGTTATTTTTCTTCTCTTTACTAATTCATCAGAAGCCACCATTCCCCTGAACAATACATTATCTGCCACTATTACGCCTTCTTCGTCTAAAAGTTTTAAACAGTAGGGTAAAAAATGATTGTAATGTGCCTTTCCGGCATCAATGAATATAAGATCAAATTTTTCTCTAATATTCTTAAGTATTTCCATACAATCTCCCTCAATAACATCTATATATTGTTCAAAATTATATCTTTTTATATTTTTTCTAGCAATTTCAACCATATTTTTGTCCCTTTCAATAGTGGTTATATGATTTTTTTTATGGGAACTGAGACTCATTAAAATGGCAGAATATCCAACAGCAGTTCCAAGTTCAAGAACCCTAGATGGTCTTTTCATATTTATCATAAGCTCTAAAAATCTTGCCATCTCTCTATGCACTATCGGTATGGAATTTTCAGATGCATACTCCTCTATTTCCTTTAATATTCCACTATGACTTCCTATTAAGGACGTTATATATTCTTTTATATATTCATGTTCAACTTCACTCATATCTTCCTCCAAAAGGTCGGTCATTCACCCTGAGTAGTTTTTTTGACCTCCAAAAACTTTTCATTACTATCTGTAAAAAAATGAGTTCCATTATTTTCAGAAACAAAATAAAGATAATTTGTTTTTTCAGGATTTATAGCCGCTATTATACAGCCCTTTCCTGGATTGGATATAGGCCCCTCAGGAAGTCCATTTACTTTATAAGTGTTATACGGGGAGTCTACTTGTAAATCTTTATAATACACCTTATCCTTGTGCACATTCAGTGCATACAATACTGTAGCACAGGACTGAAGCTTCATATTCCTTTTTAATCTATTGTAAAATACAGAAGCTGCCTTTCCCCTCTCCTCGGGTTTTTTCACTTCTCTTTCAACTATAGAAGCCATGGTTATGATTTTATCCATTTCTTGAATGTTTAAATGTTTTCCTGTATCCTCCTGTACTTTATCCAGGACATCAGAAAATCTATTTAGCATCACTTCAATTATATAATCTCCGCTGCTTCCTTTGAGAAAATCATAGGTATCCGGAAATAAATACCCTTCCAGGGCATACCTTCTTTTTGAATCTTTCTTCACAAAATCAGGCAGTTTATACTCCCTGCAGCTTTTTATAAAATTCGAGCTGCTTATTATCCCCTTTTTCTCCAGTAAATTTCCTATCTGCTCTATATCATATCCTTCAGGTATTATAACTTTTACAGGTCTATCATCCCTAATTCCCCTTTCCACATAGAGTACAAAATTACTCAAGCTTATACCTTTAGAAAAGGAATACTTTCCAGGTTTTAACAGGCCATTTTCAAAATGCCTTTTTGTATACCATTTTATCAAAAGTGGATTTTTTACTAATTTACTGCTGCTCAGATTATCTATAACCTGCTCTAACCTTTCCCCTTGTTTTATCTGAAAATTTATCTTTTTTCCGTTTGTTTTAAATGGGTATCTTGTATTTTGAATGAAATAATACAAGACACCGGCAATTAATAAAACTAAAGCCACACTACAAAGTAAAAAAATACTTTTTTTTAAGTGTCTTTTCACTGTAAACAATCCTTCCTATTTTCTTCTCATGGCCTTTTTCCTGAGATCCGTATTCAATATTTTCTTTCTCATTCTTATACTCTTGGGAGTAATTTCTACCAATTCATCCGGTGCTATAAATTCCAGCGACTTTTCCAGAGTCATTTCCGTCACGGGCACTAATTTCAGCGCTTCATCAGCTCCTGAGGATCTGGTATTTGACAGATGCTTTTTCTTGCATACATTTACCTCTATATCCTCCGGTCTTGAACACTCACCAGCTATCATACCCTCATATACTTCTACTCCAGGTCCTATAAATAGTGTTCCTCTCTCTTGAGCATTAAAAAGTCCATAAGTTATAGATACTCCAGGTTCAAATACTACCAGGGAGCCTCTTGTCCTGCCGGGTATCTCACCCTTGTACTCTTCATATCCGTCCAATACATGGTTCATTATACCGTTGCCCTTAGTATCAGTCATAAATTCACTCCTAAACCCAATCAATCCTCTGGCGGGTATCCTAAATTCCAATCTGGTATATCCATTTACAGCTGAAGTCATATTTACCATTTCAGCTTTTCTCGGACCCAGTTTTTCCATAACCACTCCCATAAATTCTTCAGGTACGTCTATAGTGAGGTATTCAATAGGTTCTAATCTTTTTCCATCTTTTTCTTTAAATATCACTGTTGGTTTGGAAACTTGAAATTCATAACCCTCCCTTCTCATGGTTTCTATCAAAACTGAGAGGTGAAGTTCTCCTCTTCCACTTACCTTAAAACAGTCTGGTGAATCAGTTTCTTCCACCCTAAGGGCTACATTAGTCTCCAATTCTCTCATAAGTCTGTCTCTTAAATGCCTTGATGTCACAAAATCTCCTTCTCTACCAGCAAATGGAGAATCATTTACCATGAAATTCATAGTCAGCGTAGGTTCATCTATATCTACAAAAGGAAGTGCTTCCGGATTTAAAGCATCAGCTATAGTCTCACCTATATTTATGTCGGGAATTCCTGAAACTGCAACTATATCTCCCAGTTTGGCCTCTTCTACTTCTTCCTTTTTTAATCCATCATATACATATAGATTTGACACCTTCACATTTTCTATTTTATTTCCCTTTCTTATGAGAGCAACTTGTTCATTTTTCTTTATGCTACCCCTCGTTATCTTTCCAACACCTATTCTTCCTACATATTCATTGTGATCTATAGTCGTTACTAGAAGTTGAAGGGGCATATCCAGATATCCCTGAGGTGCTGGAACATTTTTTATTATAGTATCGAAAAGAGGTTCCATGTTAGTGGATTTATCCTCCATCTCCTTTTTAGCAAATCCCGCCTTTGCCGAACAATAGACCACACTGAAATCCAGTTGTTCGTCACTGGCCCCCAACTCTATAAACAGATCAAATACTTCGTCTAAAACCTCAGATGGTCTTGCATCTGGTTTATCTATTTTGTTTATTACAACTATTGGTTTTAGTTTTAATTCCAATGCCTTTTTTAAAACAAATTTTGTCTGCGGCATTGGGCCTTCAGCAGCATCTACCACCAATAGAACACTATCTACCATCTCAAGTACACGTTCTACCTCACCGCCAAAATCTGCATGGCCTGGTGTATCTACAATATTGATCTTAATCCCCTTATGAGTTACGGAAGTATTTTTTGAAAGTATGGTAATTCCTCTCTCTCTTTCAATAGCATTTGAATCCATAACCCTCTCTTCCACTTTTTCATTTGCCCTAAATATATTGCTCTGTTTTAATAATGCGTCTACTAATGTAGTTTTGCCATGATCTACATGTGCAATTATTGCCACATTTCTTATATCATTTCTTGTAAATAAATTCATTATTACTCCTCCAATTTATTTTTAACCTATGGAATATATTCAAATATCAAAATTCATTGTGAATTGGATAAGCACTCAAAAAAATTGGATACCTTTTTTGTATCCAATTTAGAGCTGCCATATTTATTCTAATATCATAGTATTAAAAAGTCAACTTTATAATGCTTAAGTTAACGGTTTTCAGTGCACATTAACTTTATTTTTATCTTTTCCAAAAGAAAAATCTACCCCTATGGCATCATTTAATATCTTTAATATGTCCTGCCACATTACACTGAATTTTTGTTCTGCCTGTATATATTCATTTACAGGAGGATTAGCAGAAATCACAGAGCCCATATTTTTAAACTTTTCCATAATCTCTTCTGAGATCTTTCCATTTTGAACTTGCTGCGAATAGGCCTCCACTTGTATTTTTCTAAAATCACTCAATATTCTTGTATAATCTTCATTGTTTTTTATTCTTTGACTCAATCTTTGAAGATCAACTACTTCATCACATGTTTTAAGCTCTTCTGCAAATTCTCTTGTTCTATCATATATATTCATTATCAAATACTCTCCTAATTTTTAATACAATATTATATTTCCATGATTATTGGCAATATCATGGGTTTTCTCTTCGTCTTCTCGTAGAGAAATGATCTAAGTACTTCTTTTACATTGGATTTTATGCTTGACCATTCTGTAATATGTTTTTCCTCGCAATCCTTTAAAGCACCACGAACAAGTTCCCTTGCCTCTTCCATTAGATCTTCTGATTCCCGAACATACACAAAACCTCTGGATATTATATCAGGTCCTGCAATGACGGTACCCGTTTCTTTTTCAATAGTAATAACCACTGTAAGTATTCCGTCCTGAGAAAGATGTCTTCTATCCCTTAAGACTATATTCCCCACATCTCCAACTCCCAAGCCATCTACAAATACCTGTCCCGATACCACTGTTCCATTTTTTCTTATGGAATCTCTGGAAACTTCTATAACATCCCCATTGTCTGCTATGATTATGTTATTGGGGTTAAGTCCAAGATTCATCGCTAAATCTGCATGCTGTTTTAGGTGTCTGTATTCTCCATGTACAGGTATAAAAAATTTGGGTTTTACAAGAGTATGCATAAGTTTCAATTCTTCTTGGCAGGCATGCCCTGATACATGAACATCCGCCAGAGCTTCATATATTACCTCTGCTCCCTTTTTAAACAATTGATTTATCACCCTTGACACCAATTTTTCATTTCCAGGTATGGGATTTGCTGAAATTATTATTGTGTCCCCTGGAATAATACTTATTTTTTTATGCTCAGAAGCTGCCATTCTAGAAAGTGCTGACATAGGTTCACCCTGACTTCCAGTAGTTATTATAACTATCTTGTTTCCGGGATATTTATTTATATTGTCTACATTTATAAGAGTATTTTTCCTAATATTTATATATCCCAAATTCATAGCTACTTCCATTATATTTTCCATACTTCTACCTGAAACAGCCACTTTCCTGTCATATTTTTCAGCAGCAGTAATTACCTGTTGTATCCTGTGAATATTAGATGCAAAAGTGGCAACTATTATTCTACTTTTTGCCACAGCAAAAAATTTTTGAAAGGTCTGTCCTACCGTCCTCTCCGACATAGTATATCCAGGTCTTTCCACGTTAGTGCTGTCTGCCAGCATAACAGTTACTCCCCTTTTCCCAAGTTCTGCAAATCTAGCCAGATCAATTACGCTGCCATCAATAGGTGTATAATCCACCTTGAAATCACCAGTATGAAGTATTATACCCACCGGGGTATATACTGCAATAGCCATGGAATCGGCTATACTGTGACTGGTTCTTATAAATTCCACGGACATTCTATTTAACTTAATTACGTCACCTGCTTTTATGCACTTTAAATCCACTGATCCACTTAAACCGTGTTCCTTTAATTTTGAATCAACAATCCCCAACGTCAATTTGCTCCCATATACAGGTACATTGATCTCTTTCAATACATACGGCAGTGCCCCTATGTGGTCTTCATGTCCATGAGTTAAAAATATGCCTTTTACCTTATCTATGTTCTTTTTAAGATAAGTTGTATCGGGTATGACTATATCTATTCCTAACATCTCTTCACTTGGAAACTCCATCCCGCAGTCAATCACTATTATCTCATCTTTGTATTCTATTACTGTAATATTTTTTCCTATTTCACTTAGTCCGCCTAATGGAATAATTTTTACCTTATCTCTTTCTTTTCGCAATAAAATCTTCCCTCCTTATTTAATTTATTTTAATATTTTTACAACTTGGTAATAAATATCTTATGAACAAGTTATGTTAAAACAATATGAATATCAAATTAAAAACGTACCCTATCCGCATCCTATGTCAAATAACTCTTTCATAAAATATAAAAATTACAAATTGCAATTTTACTTGTATTTGCCGGACTTTTTACAGTCACTGCATATTCCATAAAATTTTAAACTGTGATTTAAAATTTTAAAATCATATTTCTTTTCTATTTCCCTCTCAAGGGGTTCCAAAAGATCATCCGTCACCTCAATTATTTTTGAACATTTATTACATATCAAATGATGATGCTGGTGATTTTCTTCCTTGTGTATTATTTCATATCTATTGCATCCATCATCCAAGTCCAATTTACATATAACTCCTATCTCATCTAAAAGTTGTACAGTTCTATAAACTGTAGCTAAACCAATTTCAGGACACTCACTTCTAACTTGATCATATATTTCTTCCGTTGTAAGATGCTGTCCTTCATTTCTTATTATAATATCAACTATAGCCCTCCTTTGAGGTGTAAGCTTATACCCTTTTTCCTTCAGGCTATTTTTTAATCTCTCTATTTCTGAAGAGGAAAGCTTTGACATAACTATACCCCATTTCAACTTAAATTTTAAAACACCCACAAAAACTTTTCTATTTTAAGTCTAATATAACAGAAAAATATTGTCAATTGAAAATCAATTAACATTAAAACAAAGTTTCATATACTTCTGAAACCTGGTTAAATTCATCTTCATCTTCCAACGTTGCAAAAATTTCCTCGCCATTTTCATCTTCTATTATCTTAAGCACTATGGCTTCCTCTGATTCTCTACACTCTTCAGGCATTACAATTACATACTCTCTATCTTCTATATCCAATTTGGTAATCACTTCAAATTGAACTTTTTTGCCATCTTCATCCTCCAGTATTAAGTTTCTGATATTTTCTCCCATTCAATTTTTTCCCCTTTATTCAAAGAATTAGCTTTATCAAAATAAATCATTTCGAAATACTGTCCAAATACCCCTGCAAAATATATACAGCAGCCATTTTATCTACTATCTTTTTTCTCTTTGCCCTGGAGAGATCTCCCTCTAACATGGCTCTATTTGCTGCCACGGTAGTTAATCTTTCATCCCACATTTTTACGGGTAATTTTATAAGCTTCTCTATTCTTTTGCAAAAATCCATCACTTTCTCACTCTGGGGACCAAGTGTTCCATTCATATTTTTAGGAAGTCCGGAGACAATTAATTCTACACCATATTTTTCACAAACAGATCTCAGCTCATCAATATCCTTTTCCATTCCCCTTCTCTTTATAGTAGTAACTCCCTGTGCTGTAAATCCCAATGGATCACTGAGTGCAACACCTATAGTTCTATCCCCTATATCCAGTCCCAGTATTCTCAAATTTTCACTCTCCTCAATATTATGCTCACATTTAAAATAAAAATGCCCTAAAAGGACATTTTTATTTTATATCTAAATAGACTTTCAAAACTTCCTCAAGTATCTCATCTCTCTCAAGTTTCCTCACCAATGACCTTGCTCCATTATAATTTGTTATATAAGTTGGATCCCCTGAAATCAAATATCCTACCAGCTGATTTACCGGATTGTATCCCTTTTTAATTAGCGAATCATAAACTTCAGTTAATATCTCTTTTGTCAGTGCTTTCTTACTCTCAGAAATGTCAAACTGAATAGTATTGTCCTTGCCCATATATATCACCCCGCTAACATTCTAATAGATCTATTATAAAACATATTTCATAAAATGTATACTATCTAACTTTTTTTTCCATAATTATACTGCATTTTCCTATAGCTTCTTCTAATTTTTCAGGTAATTTTCCTCCGGCTTGTGCCATATCCGGTCTTCCTCCTCCACTTCCTCCAGTGACAGCCGCAACCTCCTTTATTATCTTTCCACAGTGAATACCACTTTTCACTGCCTCTTCAGTTGCCATAGCTATGAGTTGAACTTTTCCCTTTACACTACTTCCCAATACCACTAAACAGTTGTCATACTTATTTCTAAACTTATCTCCCAGTTCCCTAAGTGCACTGGCATCAACTTCTTTTAACACCCCTGTAAAAAGCTTCGTTTTTCCAATTATTTTCATTCCATCCAGAATATCAGTTTCCGCATTACCTGCCAATTTTGACTTCAATTGCTGAATTTCCCTCTCAGCTGCCTTCAGTTCATTGAATTGCAGATCCAATTTATGAATTATTTCCTTCTCAGAACATTTCAATTTACCCGATATTTCCTTTAACATATCATCTCTCAAGTTCAGATATTTTATTGCACTTTCGCCGGTAACAGCCTCTATTCTCCTAATGCCGGCAGCTATTCCAGTTTCAGATATTATCTTAAACAATCCTATTTCACCAGAATTATTTACATGAGTTCCACCACAGAGTTCACTGCTGAAATTTCCCACAGAAACTACCCTTACTTTATCCTTATATTTACTGTCAAAAAGTGCTATTGCCCCGCTTTTTTTAGCTTCTTCCAAAGGCATCTCAGCAGTTTTCACCTGATGAACTGCCATTATATTCTTATTGACCATATCTTCAATTTTCCTCAATGTATCACTGCTCAGAGGCTCAAAATAATTGAAATCAAACCTCAATCTGTGTTCATCCACATAGGAACCAGATTGGTGTACCTGTTCTCCCAAAACCCTCTTCAGGGTTTCATCTAATATATGAGTTGCAGTGTGGTTTTTTCTTATGCTATTTCTTCTATTCTCATTCACACTCAAAACAACATCGTCATCCAAACTCAAGCCGCCTGAATTCACCCTTATAAAATGGAGTATTTTACCTGCCACATTATTTTTACAGTCTAACACTTCACCTTTAAAATCATCATTGTATATGATTCCACTATCTCCTACCTGTCCACCCATTTCAGCATAAAAAGGTGTATTTTCAACTACTATAACTCCCTCTTCTCCTTCGCTTAAATGAGATACAAACTCTTCATCCTTCATCATGATTTTGACTTTAGATTTTGACTTCAGTTTATCATAACCTTCAAATACAGTATTAACCTCCATGGGAATTTTATTCAATATGGTATCTTCTGCACCCATATAATTTGTTTCCATCCTGGCGGCTCTTGCCATGTTTCGTTGATTTTCCATGTTTTCATTAAAGCCTTCCAAATCTGCAGTCATGTTGTTTTCTTCCAATATCTCTTCAGTAAGCTCTACAGGGAAACCATAAGTATCATATAATTTAAATACCTTATCCCCATCTAATACTGAGCTGTCATTCTCTTTCAATTGGGATATAAATTCATTTAAAATCTGAATCCCACCATCTATTGTCACGGCAAACCTTTCCTCTTCAATCTTTATTATCTTTCTTATATAATCCTCCCTTTCTCTCAATTCGGGATAGCCTTCATAAGAATTATCTATCACAGATTTAGAAAGTTTATATAGAAAAGAACCTTTAATTCCAAGAGATCTGCCATGTTTTGCTGCCCTTCTCAAAAGTCTTCTGAGTACATATCCGCGCCCTTCATTAGAAGGAAGTATTCCATCGCTCACCATAAATACAATGCTTCTTATGTGATCTGTTATCACTCTGATAGATATATCACTATTTTTATCTTTACCATAGGAATTACAGGACATATCACTTACTTCTTTTAATATAGCTTTTATAGTATCTACCTCAAATATACTTTCTTTATCCTGCATTATAACTGCCATTCTTTCAAGCCCCATACCCGTATCTATATTAGGCTTTGGAAGTCTATTATAATTCCCCTGTTCATCCCTGTCAAATTGAGTAAACACTAAATTCCAAAATTCCAGTACCCGATCATTATCCCCTGCTTTCACAAATTCTTCTACTGTATCTATCTTTCCCTCTCCTCTATCATAGTGAATTTCAGAACAGGGTCCGCAGGGACCTACACCGTGTTCCCAAAAATTATCTTCCTTGCCAAGTCTAAAAATTCTTGAACTATCTATATCGGTATCCTTTACCCATATATCATAGGCCTCATCATCATCTAAGTATATTGTAACATATAATCTATCCTTTGGCAGCTTCAAAACTTCAGTAGTAAATTCCCAGGCCCATGGAATTATCTCTTTTTTAAAATAGTCCCCAAAAGAAAAATTTCCCAGCATTTCAAAAAAAGTGCCGTGGCGTGAAGTCTTACCTACATTCTCAATATCCCCCGTTCTTATACACTTTTGACAGGTAGTAACTCTTTTCCGAGGCGGTATTTTAAGCCCTGTAAAATATGGTTTAAGCGGCGCCATACCAGCGTTAATCAAAAGTAAACTCTTATCATTTTTAGGAACTAATGAAAAACTGTGCATTCTCAAATGTCCTTTTCCTTCGAAAAATTTCAAGTACAATTCCCTAATTTGATTCAACCCTAATTTTTCCATATATATCTCTCCCTTTCAACTTCAATATCATATTTAATCCACGTTTAAAATAATAAGAATCCCTCATTCCCCTAAGGGACGAAAGATTCTCTTCGCGGTACCACCCTAATTATATAGATATTCAAAATACAATCTATATCTCTTAAACAACATAATACAAGTTCCTAGACAGCTTCAATATATCCTACAGGAAGTTTTCACCTTCCACTTCCTCTCTTTAATATAAGAAAATACCTACTCCTTCTATTCATCACTTCATCATTCGATTATGATACAAATTATAAGTTAAATGCACACTTATGTCAATATTTATCGATTAAATCAAAATAAATAGTAGTTTAAATCTTCATACATTATTTTAACTATAACCCCTATGGGCACTGCCAGTACCATTCCGATAAATCCCGCTGCTTTTCCTCCGACTATTAAAAGAAGTATTATTACTAGAGGATGCATACTTACACTGTCCCCTGTAACTTTTGGAGACAGCATATTGCCTTCTATCTGCTGCAATACATATAACCATACTGCAGTCCACAGTGCTGCCCTGGGAGATTCTATAAGAGCTATAACTACAGCTGGCAGCGCTCCAAATATAGGCCCAAAATATGGAATTATATTAAAAAATGCATTTAATATGGACAATATAATGGGAAAATCCACCTTTAAACTCACTAAAATAAAAAATGTGGCTATACCCACAAGCCCGCTTAAAATGAGCTGGCTCATTATATATCTACCCAATATTTTATCTGCATGACAGCACATCTTTTCAATTACATTTCTGCTGTCCATTGGAAATATAGACAGAATCTTTCCATTTATATACTCCCCGTCTGCTAAGAAATAATAAGCTATTATAGGTATGACTATTACAGATAATAAATTTTGTCCTATATAAATTATAAAATCAAACATTTTATTGAATATATTTACAATTCCACTGTCTATTTTACTATTTAAACTGTTTATCAGTGAATAAATAGTTTTGTTATCGCGAATCGGTTTTAATTTCACATAAAAATTATCTACCATATTTTGAATTCTTTCTGCAGCAGAGTTAAAATTCAAACTTTCTCTAAACAAAGAAGGTATGAGAATTGCAAAGACACCTACTATAAGCAGAATCAATAAGCTTATCAAAAAAAAAGCTCCCACTCTTCCGTTAATTCCCCTATTTAACATGGAATTATATATCGGCCTCAGCGTATATGCTATTAAAAAAGATATAAAGATTAAACATATAAGCTCTCTCAATAGAGAACTCATAATGATAAATACAATCAATGCCGCTGTTATAACCGCCACAGTGATATATCTAATACTGCTTTTTTTATAAATATTCATCCGCATCATCTTCCATAATTCTTCTTTAATTTACAATACCTAGCTTTTCTCTTTTTTTAATAATTTATGGGCTGAATTGAAAAATTCGAGATTTCGATTTTTACCTCTGTATAACAAATTTTTGTCCCCCAATATCAAATCATTTATAAGCAGAACTTTTTTGCCTTTTATAAAATTATTTATAAATCCAGTGGACAATATGAGAGCCCTTATGGAAAATTTCTCTCTGTCAAATAAAATATCTTCAACCATTCCAATCAGCTCACCTCTCTCATTCACCACATCCATATTCTTTATATCTTCAAATTGAAGGCATTTCCCTCTACTCACAGCAGTTACAACTATTACAGAAGTAAAATTTACCACATTTTCTATATTGACATTCAAAGTTTTTTTAAATATGTTATTAGGAGTTATTATAAATCCATCTATTTTTTTGCCGTTAAAATCCAATATTATATCACTTATAAATCCCAGCATTTTTCCAGAAAGGTCTATTACATCTTTAAATATAAAATCCATAGTTCTATACAAAATATCACCTTTAGTTTAAAAATAATATTCTTATTTTATCCAAAAAAATAAAAAAATATAACTTTTAGAAGTTATATTTTAATAGATTATCTATTTATTTCTTTTATTCTTCTGCTGTATCATTTGATTATAATCATCTACCATATCCTGCAAAGTAGTAAATTTCATAACCTGATCTATGCTCTCCTTAATTTTGCTCCATAAAAGTCTGGTAGCACAACAATCTATCCTGCTGCAAGAACTTTCACTATTTTCATCTATACAATCTGAAATTTCTACAGGACCCTCCAATACTCCCATTATATCAGCTATTGTTATATCTTTAGGTTCTCTATTTAAAATATATCCACCTTGTGCTCCCCTTATACTCTTGATCAAATTGGATTTTCTCAAACTGGAAAATAACTGTTCTAAATAATATTCCGATATGTTTTGTCTTTCTGATATACTCTTTATAGATGAAGGTTCCTCACTATAGTGAATAGCTAAATCCACCATAGCTTTTACACCATATCTTCCTTTTGTAGATAATTTCAAGTAACCACTTCCCATCTACTTTTTAAATACTTTACCTATTATATTTTTTATATTATCAAATCAGAGTAAAATTGTCAACTATAAACTTCAAGTATTTTTGTCTACTAAACTGACGGATTAAATTCATCCAAATAATTTCTACATGTAGTTGATGGCTGACTGTAGTTGACAAAGAGGATAATTTTTTCTAAAATGATCATATACCACATAGGGGCATATGGCATATTTAAATATCACAGTTCCAACATAAAATTCAGTGGACTCTCAGTACGGCCAAAAAAAAATCTTCATTAATCGTAAATTGATCAAAAGAAAGGTGGAACTTCATTATGTATGTTATTGATAAGTTTCGAGAGAAAGAAGAATTTCGTACATTATGTCTAACAATACTATCAGGAATAGTTTTAATTATAAGTTTTTTTAAATTGATTCCGCAATTACCCTTTGATGCAGCCTGGATCGCCATTATCATAAGTGGAATTCCCATAGTTTTTGGGGCCACCAAAGGACTGATTACAGAATTTGATGTTACCGCTGATCTTCTAGTGGCAATTGCACTAATAGCTGCACTTATAATAGGCCAATATTTTGCTGCCGGAGAAGTCGCTTTCATCATGCAGCTGGGCACAGTGTTAGAGGATGTTACAGCAGATAGATCTCATAAAAGCCTGCAGTCACTTATAAAACTCACACCTCAAAAAGCATGTCTGCACAGTTTAAACGGTGATAGAGAAATATTGGTATCAGAAGTTAAAAAGGGTGATATTCTCTTAGTTCGTCCCGGTGAGTCTATTCCCGTTGACGGCAGAATACTCAGTGGAAACACTTCAATTGACCAATCAATCATGACCGGTGAATCCGTTCCCGTTGACAAAACAGCTGGAGATGAAGTATATCAGGGTACCATAAACCAACAGGGTGCTATAGAAATTAAAGCCATCAATGTAGGTGATGACTCCTCCCTTAAAAAGATGATCCATCTAGTAAAACAAGCTGAAGAAAACAAGGCACCCATCGTCCGTATTGCAGATAAATGGGCCCGTATTCTCGTCCCGATTGCCCTGGGCTGCTCTATATTGATCTTGATTATTACAAAGGATATTCACAGAGCAGTTACAGCATTGGTTGTCTTTTGCCCCTGCTCACTGATACTTGCCACTCCTACTGCCATAATGGCTGCAATTGGAAATGCCACAAAAAAGGGAATACTTATTAAATCAGGTTCTGCAGTAGAAACTGCCGCAAAACTCGATACCATAGTTATGGATAAAACAGGAACACTTACTTATGGCAAACTTCAAGTAGAGGATATTGTAATATTTGACCAAAATATAAGTAAGACAGATTTTATAAAACTGATTGCCAGTACAGAAAAATTTTCTGAACATCCATTGGGAAAAGCCGTTGTTGCATACAGCCAAAGTCATAACATTACTCCAGAGGATCCTGAATCCTTTGCAATGGAGGCTGGGAAAGGTATTTCTGCAACAATTTGTGGGCACAAACTCTCAATCGGTATGAAAATTATTGGACAAGAGCTTATAAATAGTTCTCCAAGAGCCTTGGAGTTTATTGAACAGACTCAAAAATATGGAAAGACCGTTTTACCCGTTGCTTTAGATGGAAAAATTGCAGGAATTATAACCATTGCAGATACTCTTCGAAAAGAGGCTAAAAGCACAATTTCAGATTTAAAAAAAGCTGGTATATCACATATGATCATGCTAACAGGAGACAATCAAACCGTTGCCAATTCTATTGGACAATCCATAAACATGACAGACATATTTGCTTCCCAGCTTCCTGGAGACAAATCCGCTACAATAAAAAAATTAATAGAAGAGGGGTATTCTGTAGGCATGCTGGGAGATGGAGTAAATGACGCCCCAGCTTTAGCCACAGCTTCTGTAGGTATTGTCATGGGTGCCATAGGCTCAGATGTGGCCATTGAAGCCGCAGATATCGCTTTGATGAGCGACGATATAAGCAAGCTTCCCTTTTTAATAAGGCTCTGTCGTAAAACCAGGAGCCGCATTATTTTTAACATCATCATCTCCATGTGCATCAACTTTTTCGCCATTATCCTCGCGGGCTTTGGCATTTTAAATCCTGTGACAGCAGCACTTGTTCATAACTGCGGTTCAGTATTTGTAGTTGTAAACTCCGCCCTGCTGCTCACATATAAAGAGGAGATCAGTTGATTATCTTCAAAATTAAAATTTGCATTTTTGCTATAATTTTTATAGTATAATTTAAAAGGAGTGGATCTCATGCCTGATTATCAACATCACGATATAAAGAAACTATGTCAGAGAATCAATAGAATTCAGGGGCAGTTAAATGGCATATGCAAGATGCTGGAAAATGACAAACCCTGTGACGAAATTATTATTCAGCTCAATTCTGCAAAAGCAGCTTTACAAAAAATCAGCCAAATTGTATTAGAAGATCATCTCGATCACTGTGTTCTTGACGCACTTCGCAGTAAAGACAGAGAACCTCAAATCGACAGCCTGAAACGTGCTTTAAATCAATATACAAAGATGATTTAAAAATTCAACGGAAAACTCAGTGCAGCCATAAGAAGTTACAGTTGAAAACTTCTTATGGCTGCACTGTTAAACTATTTTCAGGCTTATTGTGCTTCATAACAATTTACTATTTCTCCATAATAAATTGTATGATAATCCCCTGTATTACTGCCGCCGTAGCAATCTGAATCCACATCTTCAGATAAAAACTTTTTATCCATATCCCTTTTATATACAACCTTGCATTCATAATATATATTACATCCACCCATTACAGGGCTGCTCACGCTTTTACCCGGAACTGCTTTCAAATTGCACTCTTTAAATTTGTCTATATCTCTTCCTGATTTTGTCCCGCATATTGAAAATGCTTTTTTCATGCTGTCATCAAAACATACACTTACAGTAAAATTTCCACTTTTTTCTATGAATTCTCTTGTATACCTGGATTCTCTCACAAGGACAGTAAAAACAGGTTTCCTCCATATAATACCAATACTCCCCCATCCTATAGTCATGGTATTTATTCTATCATCGTACTTACTTGTTAGAAAAGCTCTTCCTTTTCCTATACTCTCAATAGTCTGCTCCATATTATGTGTAAATTCCATAATTAACCCTCCTATAAGTTTTTATCATATTCCTTCGACCTATTTTTAAAATATACAATTTTTAGATTGCAGAGTTCAGCAATTTCCACTGCATCTTTAAAATTTATTCCTATAGCAGAAGGATCATGGGCATCAGATCCTACAGTTATGTACTTTCCTCCCAGTTCTTCAAACCTTCTGTATATATCAATCATACTTTTTATTGAACTGTAATTGCCAAGTCTTCTGGTATTTAGCTCCAGACATATTCCTTTTTCTATAAGTCTTTTTAATATCTCATCTATTATATCCGAAAAGCTGTTGTAATACAACTCACTGTCCTCATATTTGGCATATCTGGCTATGTAATCAATGTGTCCCAAACTATCTATAAAGTCAAAATAATTCAGATTATCGAACATAACCTGGAGATACTTGAGATAAGCTTCCTTTTTGGTCTTTCCTTTATAATAATCAGGATAATATAAATCCATATTGTCAATTAGATGTATGGAGCCTATTACATAATCAAACGAATTGTCCTCTATAAGCTTTTTACTCTCTTTTACACAGTCCTCTTTCATTCCAAGCTCTATCCCCAGAAGCAAATCATCCTTTCTCCACTTGAAATATTCCTGGAAGTATCTATTTACGTCAAAGCAGAACAAACCCTTTTTAGGAAAATTGATATCCATATGCTCAGTTATTATAAGGGACACACAATTTTCCTCCGCATATTTCTCAGCAGATTCTATCTTCATGTCTGAATCCGTAGAAAAAGTAGTATGTACATGTGTATCAAACAATATACCATCTCCTATAAACTTTTAAATTATATATTTTAGAAACAATGTCACTGCTGGAATGGTGAACATCGACATTATGGTGCTCATGAATATAATTCTGGCTGCCAGTTCTGTATCTGCTCTGTATTTCTGTGCAAATACAGAAGCTACAACTGCCGCAGGCATGGCTTCAATTATAGCACATATCTGAATTATCAAATTATCTGTATGTAATATTTTCAACAGTAAAACTGTAAAAATAGGTACTAATATCAGCCTTAAAAAACATCCATAATACACTAAAACTCCTGAAAATATATCCTTCAATTTTACTTCCGCCAGCATAGCTCCAACTAAGATCATCGAAAGTGGAGTAGTCATAGCTCCCACCGCACTTGCCGCAGTATATAAAGTATATGGCATTTTTATAGAAAATAAAAACATCAAAAAACCAATTACTGTTGCAATTATTGCCGGATTTAAAACCACCTCTTTTGTTGTCTTTAAGTCACTTTTTTCAGTATATATCATAATTCCCACACTAAACATAAAAATATTGTATGGTATGTTGAATATAGCTGCATAAAATATACCTATTTTCCCGAATATGCCTTCCAGAACAGGATATCCCATGAACCCGCTGTTGGAAAATATAATTATAAATCTCAAGACCTTTTTAGCATTATCCTTGTTTTTAAAGGTCAACAATTTGCTAAAAAGTATAAGGCCTATCTGAAGGATTGCAGCATATATAAATATATCTTCTGCATTTTTTACCATTTTTTCCGAATAACTATAATTAAAAGAAGTCAGCACCATAGCCGGCAGAGTTACCTTCAGTAAAAAATCCGATAGACTTCCCACCGTCTCTTTAGTTATTATATCTTTTTTTCTCGCAAACACCCCCACCATCATCATAAGTGATAATATTATTACTTCATTTACTACCTTAACGTCCAATAATGCTCCCCCTAATTTTTATTCCCTTAAAAGTGAAAATTCATATTAAATCAATCTCATTCTAAATCAATATACATGCACCTATCCGCATGTTTACAGATTAAATCAGATATCTTCTCTACATTTTGGGGGACATTTCCACTCAATATGCTAAGTGCCATTTCTCTATTTTCCTCCAAAAACTGAAATAAATTTAAAATTATATAATCTCTTATCCGGAAATACAGATAATCCTCTTCCATAGATGCAATTCTTTCATTTAAATCTTCTATGGAACTGTATCTTTCTATAAAATCAAGCTCATCCCTATTTAATTTATCTTCATTTTCAAAAATTATCTTATTCCCCATTATTTCCGTTTTAGATTCTCTTTCAATATTTTCTATAGTCCTGCCAATTTCATCTGTATCAGGTATTTTTTCATCCCTTGCCCATTTTTCTATAACTTTCAGCTGTTTTTCCCAAAGCCTTTTTATGGATACAATGTCAGCTTTCAAAGCCAATGCATAATTTTCACTTTCTTTTGCAGCTTTCCTCCTGGCTTCCAACGTGCTGTACACACTTTTATGCCAGTAATTTTTTGCTTGAAATATAGGCCTGGCAGATACCTCCACCAGTTCAGACAAAAGTTCAGATTTATCCATCTCATATCCCACCTTCAATCTTAAAGTACAAAGTGCAGATATCAAATATCAAATAATGATAATTTCCTGTATGACCTAGAATCCACCAAAATTGATATTTGGGTTCTGAACTTTGATATTTAAATATTACCTTAATATTATAATCCATTATACAAAAAATTTGAACGCAGTTCCTATTAAATATCCTTATAATTTTACATCATAAAGTGGAATTCAAAAAAAGTTATAGATAAAAGCTTTAACTTATTAAGCTAGATAAATTTGTTACTGCCTAAAATATACATAATAGAATAATAGAAACGAGACAAGCATGTGTGAGATGAAATAGATATTTTCTACGCCTTATTTCATTTTCTTCAGTTTTTCGACCATTTCCTGTATTTCTTCTTCTTTTAAATTTTCTCCCACTTCATCCGGTGATAGAACAAGTGCAATCACACTGGAATGGGTGATAAAACAAACCTGTGCATAGGCATAATCTCCTATAGAGTCATACAACCTTCCAGAGCTAACTGTTCCCCTAAAAACGGTACTGGGACTGTTGGCAACATAACCAACCGTGCCAATATAGGGAAGTTCTACACGTATTGCCTCTTGGTCATATTCATTTTCAGGTTCTTTTACAATCTTCAGTATACGGCCAACTTCAAAGGGTCTTTTATCATAATAATGATTCAGCCCTGTAATTGTGATAAAATAATTTCCCTCCATATAAACATCCCTCCTTAATCTAAAGTACAGATATCAAATTGATAATTTTAGATACGATTGAAAATTCATTAAAATTGATATTTGAATATGTTCTAAATAAGTTCATCTAAGCCTGGAATATAAAAAATCACCCTATACAATTATGTAATCACAATGTCATGTTTTTAGCAATAGTTTTATAAAATCTGAAATTCTTCTTTGACAGTTCATCTCTTGAATAATAATCAAGCAGGCAAGTTCCACTCAATATATTTAAATACTTTACCATATTGGAATTAAATTTTGAATTATAATAATGTAAAATATCTTTTCTAATAATAAATAAAGGCCAGAGCATAAAAATCTCTGGCAGAAGAATACTAATGTATTCCTTCCATTATTTTTCTTTCAGGTTTTTTATTACATATTTTCTGTCTTCTCTTTTCAAGTTCTTCAGTTATATCTTTAAGATCTACCTTTTGATTTGACATCAAAACTAAAAGATGATATACGAGATCACATATTTCATAGACCTCTTCCTGCTTATCATTATTCTTGCTGGCAATTATCACTTCAGAAGCTTCTTCCCCCACTTTTTTAAGTATCTTGTCAATTCCCTCTCTAAATAGATAACTCGTATAGGAACCCTCTATGGGATTTTCTTTTCTGTCTTCTATAACACCGCATAATTCCTCTAATATTTTTTGCAATTCCATTAAAATACACACTCCTTTTTCTCAATATAATTTTCTATAAAAACAGCTTCTTTTTCCCGTATGACAAGCTGCTCCTATTTGTTTAACTTCTATTAATATAGTGTCATAATCACAATCCAGTTTTACACTTTTTACATACTGATAATGTCCTGAAGTTTCGCCCTTATTCCAGAGCTTATTTCTGGATCTGCTCCAAAACCAGGTCTTGCCTGTTTCAACGGTCTTATTTAAGGACTCCCTATTCATATACGCCAGCATAAGCACTTCTCCATTTTCAAAATCCTGAACAATCGCTGGTACAAGCCCTCCTGCTTTTTTAAAATCTATGTTATTTAGAATCTCTGCATTCATTTATTATCACCCTTTTAACTTCAGAATCTAACGGGAATGTTCATTGTCTTAAGATACTGTTTTACCTCCCTTACGGTAAGTTCTCCATAGTGAAACAGTGAAGCCGCCAGAGCCGCATCTGCACCTGTATCATTAAAGACATCGTAAAAATCCTTTAGAGATCCGCATCCCCCGGAGGCTATTACAGGAATATTCACAGTTTTGCATACAGTTTTGGTAAGTTCTATATCATATCCCTTCTTAGTACCATCTGCATCCATGCTTGTCAAAAGTATTTCCCCGGCTCCCAAATGCTCTGCCTTTCTAATCCATTCTACAGCATCCATTCCAGTATTTCTTCTGCCGCCTTCTACAAATACATCCCATCCCTCACCGCTATCTCTCTTCTTTGCATCCACTGCCACCACCACACATTGGGAACCAAATTTATCTGCTGCTTCATATATCAATTTTGGATCTTTTACGGCAGAAGAGTTTATGGAAATTTTATCTGCTCCTGCCCTAAGTATATTTTTAAAATCATCTATTCCGGATATTCCCCCTCCTACTGTAAGGGGAATAAATACTTTTTCAGCTGTCCTCTCCACCAGATCTATTATGGTCTTTCTTTTTTCATAAGTAGCCGTAATATCCAAAAACACTATTTCATCTGCTCCCTGTCTGTTATAGTGTTCAGCTATTTCCACAGGATCTCCTACATCCTGTAAATCTACAAAATTTATTCCCTTGACAACTTTGCCCATGTTCACATCCAGACAGGGTACTATTCTTTTGGTAAGCAAATCCTACACTCCCTTCCCAATAATTTCTCTGATCTTTTCTATAAAAATATCCATATCTTCATCTGAACCTATGCTTACCCTCATATAATTATCTATTCTATCTTTGTCAAAATATCTTACAAGAACACCTTTTTCTCTTAATTTCATAAAAAGTTCTCTGGCGGCATATAGCGGATGGGTTATAAATATGAAATTGGACTTTGAAGGTACGACCTTAAATCCCAGCTTCCTCAGTTTTTTTACCGTTGACTCTCTGGTATTTATTATTTTCTCAACACATTTCTTAAAATAATCTTCATCCTCCAGGGCAGCTATTGCCGCTGCATTGGAAACTCTGTTTACAGTATAAGAATTAAAGGAATCTTTTATTCTATTGAGTCCATCTATAAGTTCTTCCTGACCCAATGCAAATCCCACCCGAAGTCCAGCCAGCGAACGGGACTTGGATAAAGTCCGTACTACCAGCAGGTTGGGATAATCCTTTATAAGACCAATCACGGAATTTCCTCCAAAATCCACATAGGCTTCATCTATTATAACTACTTTATCCCCATTGTTTTTCAAAATCTCCTTGATTCTTTCAGTTTCAAGGCACTTTCCCGTGGGAGCATTTGGATTTGGAATCACTATTCCTCCATTTGGTTTCAAAAATTCTTCCACTGGAATCGAAAAATCTTCATTCAATGCCGCCAATCTGCACTTTATGCCGTATAAATTGGCATACACCGGATAAAAACTATAGCTTATATCCGGGAATACTATAGCTTCATCTTTGTCAAAGAATGTTAAAAACGACATGGCCAAAACTTCGTCAGATCCGTTACCAACAAAAACCTGGGATTTATTCAAGCCGTAATAACTTGAAATAGTTTCTCTCAATTTATCACAGCTGGGATCTGGATACAATCTAATGTCTCCATCCGCTGCATTTCTTATGGCATTCAATACCTTCGGTGATGGCGCATAGGGACTTTCATTGGTATTTAATTTTACATATTTTTTATCCTTAGGCTGTTCACCGCATACATATGGTTCTACATTTCTTGTAATTTTACTCCAGTATTTACTCATGACTTATCACCTTCTACTAATTTTATTTGCACAGCTTTATAGCTTTTTTCAAATCTATATTCCCGGCATATATGGCTTTACCTGTAATAGCTCCATATATGCCCATCTTATTTATACTCTGCAAATCCTCTATATTTTTAATTCCACCAGAAGCTATTATTTTGCAGCTAACGGCATCTTGAATCCTGGAAAGCTGTTCCAAATTAGGCCCTCCCAGTGTTCCGTCCTTACTTATATCCGTAAATATGATTGTTTCAACTCCTATATCTTCCATCTGCTTTGCAAAATCTGTATACTTTACAGTGCTTATATTCATCCAGCCGTTTATTGCAACTTTCCCATCCTTTGCATCTATGCCTACAGCTATCTTTTTTCCATATTTTTTTACTGCCTCTTTCACAAAGCCGGGATCATTCAGGGCAGCAGTCCCTAGTATTATTCTTGATATTCCTAGCTGTACAAGCTTTTCTACAGTATTTAGATTTCTTATTCCTCCCCCAAGCTCCACTGGAACTTGAGATGCTTTCACCACTTTTGATATAGTTTCTGCATTTTTTATTTTTCCATCAAGAGCCCCATCCAAATCTACCATGTGGATATATTCTGACCCGGCTTTTTTAAAACTCAACGCTACTTTTACCGGATCTTCTCCCACTATTTCTGATCTTTCAAATTTCCCCTGATATAATCTGACACATTTACCATTCCTCAAATCTATTGCCGGAAGTATCAACATATAAAATGCCTCCTCAAATCTCTAACTTAAACTGTCATCTTTATAAAGTTTTTCAATATTCTGATGCCGACATCACCGCTTTTTTCCGGATGAAATTGAGTCCCATAAACATTGTTTTTATTTACCACGGCTGGTATATCTACCTGGCCATAAATACTATAAGCACTCAAGTTTTCCTTTGATTTCAATTTTCCGTAATAAGAATGTACAAAATACACATAGCTGTTTTCAGGAACACCTTTCAAAATTTTGCACTGCTTTTCAGTAATTAAATTATTCCAGCCCATATGAGGTATTTTTATATCTCCATATAATTTCACTATTTTACCTGATATCAATCCAAGCCCATCACATTCTTCTATTTCCTCTCCACTATCAAATAGGAGCTGCATGCCAAGGCATATACCTATAAAGGGTTTTCCGCTTTTTGCCTGTTTTTTTAAAACTTTATCCAGATTCCTCTTTTTTAAATTTTTCATGGCTTCAGGAAAAGCACCTACTCCTGGAAGTATGACTCCACTGCTGTCCTCTATGTCTCTTCCTTCTGAAGTTATCTTACTATCTGCTCCTATATATCTAAGTGCTTTTTGAACACTTTTTAAATTTCCCATACCATAATCTACAATACAGATCAATTTTAAACACCACCTTTATACAATTCACAATTTTGAACTCTTATATTTAAATGAAATCACAGACTGCCTTTTGTAGACATTATCCCTTTTATGCTGTCATCTACAGATGCCGCTTCCCTAAAAGCATGTGCAAAGGCTTTAAATATTCCCTCTATCATATGGTGGGTGTTTTTACCATAGAACACTTTCACATGAAGTGTCATCTCTGAGTTAAAGGCCAGTGCCCTAAAAAATTCTTCTACAAGCTCCGTATCCATCTGGCCTACTTTTTCAGTATTGAAATCGGCATCAAATACCAAATAAGGTCTTCCACTTAAATCTACAGATACCATGGATAGACTTTCATCCATGGGTACAAAAAATGTACCATACCTTTTTATATTTCTTTTATTCCCCAGAGCTTCCTTTATACATTTTCCCATAACAATTCCCGTATCTTCCAGCGTATGATGAAAATCCACATCCAGATCTCCCTTTGCCAATATATCCAGATCTGTCATTCCATGCTTTGCCACCATAGAGAGCATATGATTAAAAAAGCCTATACCTGTATCTATCTGATACCTTCCATTCCCATCTAGATCTATTTTTACCTGTATGTCAGTTTCATAGGTCTTTCTAGAAAACTCTCCTATTCTCATAAAAACACACTCCTCATCATCATTTCATCCTGACATTTATAGAATTGGCATGAGCTGTAAGTCCCTCTGCCTCTGCAAGCTTTACAATTTTATCCCCTACCTCTAAAAGCGACTTCTGAGAGTAATAGGTGAAACTGAATTTTTTTATAAAATCATCTACAGAAAGAGGTGAAAAAAATCTAGCTGTTCCGCTTGTAGGAAGCACATGGTTTGGACCTGCCATGTAGTCTCCCAGAGGCTCTGGTGAAAATTTTCCCATGAATACCGAACCTGCATTTTTTATTTTTCCCAATACCGGGAATGGATCTTCTATACATAGTTCTAAATGCTCAGGTGCTATTTCATTAGCTAAATCAACGCCCTTTTCTATGCTGTCCACTATAAATATTGCCCCTCGATTTTTCAAAGACTGTATTATGATGTCTTTTCTTTTTAAATATTTAATTTGTTTTAAAAGTTCCCTTTTTACCTCAGCAGCCAATTTCTCAGAAGTTACAGCCAGTACCGCCGATGCAAGTACATCATGTTCTGCCTGGGACATTAAATCTGCTGCCAGATAGGAGGGATTTGCCGTTTCATCTGCAATTATCAGTATCTCGCTCGGACCTGCTATCATATCAATATCAACAAAGCCATATACACTTTTTTTAGCCATGGCTACATATATATTTCCCGGTCCCACTATCTTATCCACTTTACAAATTGTTTCAGTGCCGAAAGCCAATGCACCTACGGCCTGAGCTCCTCCCACTTTGTAAATTTTATCCACCCCGGCTAAATCTGCAGCAACCAAAATTTTAGGATTTATAGTTCCATCTTCTAAAGGAGGTGTAACCATAGTTATATCTTTAACCCCTGCCACTTTAGCAGGAAGGGCATTCATGAGTACAGATGATGGATAAGCAGCTGTACCCCCAGGCACATATATACCCACTTTCTCCAGGGGTCTAACTTGCTGACCTAACATTATCCCATTGTCTTTAGTAACCATCCATGAATTCCTCTTTTGCTTTTCATGAAAAAAAATTATATTCTGAGCTGCTGTTTTCAACGCTTCTATAAATTCATTATCTGTCATTTCATAGGCATTTTCTATTTCCCGATCTGTTACTAAAATATTGTCTCTGCCTACTTTTTTGCTGTCAAATTTGTTTGTATATTTTACAAGTGCTTCATCTCCATTTTTTCTCACATCTTCCAATATATCATTGACTGCTGCAATTGCACTTTGTTGATTTTTCTCCTCTTTATTTCTGAAATTGCTTAGATACATTCTGCCATCTTCTGTATTTGCAAATATTGTATTTATAATATCATCTTCCATGATATTCCTCCTAACTTAAAGCTTTTTCCCGTGCAGTAATTTGCATTTGAACCTTATCTATTATTGTCTGTATCTCACTTTTTTTCATCTTCATACTAGCTACATTAACCACCATTCTAGCACTTATGTTACATATGTCCTGATAAATAACGAGCCCATTTTCTTTTAATGTATTGCCTGTTTCAACTATGTCAACTATGGCATCTGCAAGTCCCAATATAGGAGCCAATTCCACAGAACCCTCTATTTTTATGATTTCAACATCTTGTCCTAATTTTCTAAAATAATCTCTAGCCACATTCGGATACTTAGTTGCAATTTTCTTCCTATTGTAACCGGAATAAAAATTGGAATTTCTGGGTCCAGCCAGAGAAAACTTACAGCACCCGAACCCTAAATCCAGCACTTCATAAAAATTTTTATTCTGTTCAAGCAGAGTATCTTTTCCAACTATCCCTATATCAACTACTCCATGCTCTACATATGTGAGCACATCCGGTGCCTTCACTAGAACAAAATCTATATTGTCCTTATAATTGTGAAATATGAGCTTTCTTCCCTTATTCATGATTTCACTGCAATCTATATGTGCCTTTTGAAATATGTTCACTGCTTCCTTTTCAATTCTTCCCTTGGTTAAAGCTATCCTTATTTTCTTGATATTCACCATTTAAATTTTTCCATCCCCTATTTTAATAAATTTCATATTATTTTTATCAGCATATTCCACTGCTTTATTTTCATTGTCAAAAAGACTCATCTCTGCAATTATTCCGCTCCTCCTAAGTTCCTGAGCCTTTTTATAAGCTTTTTTAAAATCTTTTTTATCATAATGTACCAGTACTTTCTCATATACTTTTCCATAGAATATTTCATTATACTTAAGGGCAGCAATTACTCCATCCACGTCTATGGCAAATCCTGTAGCAGGCTCATCGTCTCCAAATTGGCCTACCAAATTATCATACCTTCCCCCACTCAATATATTCCCTCCAAAACCATGAGTATAACCCCTGAATATTATTCCAGTATAGTAATCTATATGATGGACCATGCCTAAATCTACGGACAGATACTCCTGAAGCCCTATGCTTTTTACAATCTCATACACTTTCCCAATATCCCCAAGGCATTCTAAAGCATTTTTATTATCGGTAAGCTCATATGCCCTCTCAATTGTCTCTATACCACCAAAAAGCCTTGGCAGTTCACTTAGAATATTAAAAGAGTCCTCATTAAATTTATCCTCATTTGTATGTAATACCTCATTTAACGCTGTAAAATTCTTCATGTCTATACTTTTTCTCAGTTTTTCCCTCTCCACATCATCTATATTTAGCTGATCTACCAAAGCTTTAAACAGCTTAGCATGGCCAATTTCCACCTTGAAATTCTTAAGTCCGCAATTTAACAGACAAACTATTCCAGTTATTATGACCTCTGCATCTGCAGCAGTATTATCTGTTCCTATGATTTCAATTCCTGACTGGGTTATCTCGCTATTTTTACCCTTTAAACTTTCATTAGCCCTGTACACATTTGAATTGTAGCATAACCTAAGGGGATGAGCTACTTCCCTTAATTTTGTCCCCGCAATTCTAGCAATGGGTGTGGTCATATCAGCCCTCAATGCCAAGATTCTTCCTTGACTATCAATCAATTTATATATTTTTTCTTGAGGTAATATGGAATTGTTCCCATTAAAAGTATCATAGAATTCCAAAGTTGGAGATTTTACCTCCATAAATCCGCTGGACACATATGTTTTCCTCAATATATTTTCTATATCTATTTTTTTGCTGCATTCTTCGAATAAAATATCCTTTGTTCCATCAGGTATATATTTTTTCCAATTGGTCATAGAGTTCACTTCCTTATTTTATCATGCTAATGCTTTAATTCAGTGCAGTAATAAATTAATCATTGTTTTTATTTTACCAGTTAGTTTGTAAAATAGCAATACAAATAAAAAACTTATAGCAAAAATTTATAAATAAATTTATTTTTATAAAACGTATTTATATTATACAGTTGAAATATTTTGTTTTTCTATTCTTGTTGAACGCAATATATATATGTATTATATTTATATTGTGTCAAGTCATCCTCTAGAGAAAGGAGTGTATTTTCATAAAAGGACTATTTAAGGGAACTAAAGGAAAGATATTATTAATTTTAATAATATGCTGTTTATATCTATTTATACCCCCTTTAAGGCATGGGATTGACAAATCCATCAGTGTACTGAAAAATGTAGACGTGGATTCAGTCAGAAGTTATGTTCTAAGCTTCGGCATTTTAGCACCAATAGTATCATTTTTTTTAATGGTACTTCAATCAATAATTGCCCCCCTACCCGCATTTATAATAACCTTCGCCAATGCAGGGATATTTGGATGGATAAAAGGTGCCATTTTATCCTGGTCAAGTGCTATGGCAGGAGCAGTTCTCTGCTTCTATATAGCTAGATTTCTAGGCAGGGATGCAGTTGAAAAGCTCACATCCAAAACCGCCATAGAAAAAGTGGATGAATTTTTTAAAAATTATGGTAAATATGCTATACTAATTGCAAGATTATTACCTTTTATATCTTTTGACATAGTCAGTTATGCAGCAGGTTTGACTTCCATGGGATTTTGGCCGTTTTTCATAGCAACTGGATTAGGACAACTCCCTGCTACTATCATTTACTCCTACATAGGCGGAATGTTGACAGGTACAGTTAAAACTCTAGTAATTGGGCTGCTGTTTCTATTTGCAGTAACTACTCTGGCATTTTTATTGAAAAAGATGTGGAATGATAAACATAAATACGCATAAAAAAACCACCTGCGGTGGTTTTTTTATATAGAATAAATTATTATCAATGATAGCCTTTATTATCTTCTATTTCCAAAAAAACAAAGCGAAAGCATTCCGGCTCCACAATGAGTAGCCATTCCGAGCCCCAAAGGATTTATAATAAATTTGTTATTGTGGAATTCCTTCTCCATTACCTTTTTCAACATATTTGCATCTTCCAGACAATCTCCATGAGAAATACCTATAACCTGGCCTTCAGTGCTCACTGCCCTTTCTCTAAATTTATCAACTAGATATTTAATTCCCTTTCTTCTTCCTCTAACATTAGCTACATTTTTAAGCGATCCATCACTACAGATATATATTATAGGCTTTACATCTAGAAGAGTTCCTATAACTGCCTTGGATGATGATATCCTTCCACCCTTCTTCAAGTGTTTTAAATCCTCTACCATAAACCAGTAATTCATCTTCAGTTTATTGTCATCCAGCCACTTTACAATTTCATCCTTGCTTTTACCTTCTTCTGCCATTCTACAAGCACCATATACCAAAAGTCCAAGTCCTATGGAAGAACCTTTACTGTCAACTAAAGTTATATCGGCATCCTTAAACTCACTGATTATAGATTCTCTTGCCAGTTTTGAACTGTTAAAGGTGCCGCTTATAGCTGAGGACATTCCAATATATACAATCGGTCTTTTTTCTTTTAGCAATTCTTTAAATTTCTCAGCAAACCTGTATTCATTTATTTGAGATGTATATGGCATTTCTCCATTTCTCAAGCCGCCGTAAAATTCCGCGTAACTCAAGGATTTTCCAAAATCATCTTCATAATCCTTACCTTTAAAATGACACGTTAAACCTAAAAATGGAATATTTTTTTCTGCTATAAAGCTTCCCGGTAAATCACATCCTGCATCAGTCATAATTATAGGCTTAGTCATCAGCATCTCCCCCAACGTAAAATAGGATTAATTTCAATCACTACAGTAAACATTATACAATACTTTGTCAAATACATAAATCAATATATTATGAATAATAAGTAACAGCATAATTTTTATACCAATACTTTACTGTTATTATAACAAAAATACCATTTATTTACCATACTTAATAGGGGGTTTTAAATAAATAGCGTATATTTCTAAATTTTAAAGTAATTAATTCCTGCATCAAACAGCTTCTGATCTTTATTTCCCGGAATATTTTTCATGATATTCTCTCCAATTCTTTCTGAATGGGCCATCTTGCCAAGTATTCTTCCATCAGGACTGGTTATACCTTCTACTGCATAATAGGAACCATTTGGGTTAAATCTTATATCATAGGATGGGTTCCCATTAAAATCTACATATTGGCTGGCAATTTGACCTCTATTCTTCATTTCTTCAATGGCAGCAGAACTTGCTACAAATCTTCCCTCTCCATGAGAAACTGCTATAGAATATATATCGCCTACAGACACGTTGTTAAACCAGGGAGAAAGATTTGAGACCACTTTGGTGTTTACTACTCTGGACACATGTCTTCCTATTTTATTATAAGTAAGAGTAGGATAATTCTCCTCTATGTCCCTTATCTCTCCAAATGGAAGCAGCCCTAATTTTATAAGTGCCTGGAATCCGTTGCATATTCCAAGTATCAATCCATCCCTTTTATTTAAAAACTCCATTACAGCCTCCTTTATCTTTGAATTTCTAAAGAATGCAGCAATAAATTTTCCGGATCCATCTGGTTCATCTCCAGCACTGAATCCTCCTGGAATCATAATTATCTGTGAAGAGTTTATACTTTTTACAATTTCATTTACAGATTCCTCTATTTGAGCACCAGTCAAATTTCTGATTATAACAGTGTCTACATCTGCCCCTGCTTTCTGAAAAGCTCTTGTGGAATCATATTCACAGTTAGTTCCCGGGAATACAGGAATAGTCACTTTTGGAGAAGCTATTTTTATTTTTGGATACAATTTATGTTTTCTACTAAAAAGATTTGACTTTATTTCTTCATTTTCCAATGCAACCTTGGTTGGAAAAATATTTTCAAGACTCTTTTCCCATGAAGCTTCCATTTCCGAAATGGATATTTTAATCTCACCTATATCTATACACTGTTCTCTTTGGGTAATTCCAATAACCTTATAGTCAATCTCTTTTAACTCCTCTTCTAAAATTTCATTTTTATCTAATTCCACTATCATGGAGCCGTAATCTGGTGAAAACAGATCTATGTTTTCCCAGTTATCCGCAAACTTCAATCCTATTCTGTTTCCAAAACTCATCTTACTTACAGCTTCACAGATGCCGCCTCTTTTTACAGTACTGGCTGATAATATTCTTCCTTCTGATATCAATTTACCTATTAAACTGTAATTCTTTCTTATCTTCTCAAAATCAGGGAGTTGAAAATCATCTCTAGGTGCAGGTATAAATACTACATAACTGCCATATCCCTTAAACTCAGGGGATATGAGTTTATCAGCTTCTCCCGTAGTAACTGCAAATGAGACCAACGTAGGTGGTACATTCATATCTTTGAAACTTCCAGACATGCTGTCCTTTCCACCTATAGCTGCAACTTCAAGCTCTCTCTGTGCATAGAGGGCACCAAGAAGTGCTGCAAGAGGCTTCCCCCATTTAAAAGGATCCTTTCCCAATTTTTCAAAGTACTCTTGAAAAGTCAATTTTATGTTATCCATCTGTCCACCTGAACATACAATTTTAGCTATCGATTCCAGTACTGCATACACTGCACCGTGAAATGGACTCCACTTTGCTATATCTGGATTATACCCAAAACTCATCAAAGTAGCAGTGTTTGTGCTGCCCTTTAATACAGGAAGCTTGGCAGCCATAGCTTCTATAGGAGTATCCTGATATTTACCTCCATAAGGCATAAATATACTTGAGGCTCCCACAGTGCTGTCAAATCTCTCTATCAATCCCTTTTGACTGCATACATTTAAATTCTGCAGCGTTTCAAACCAGCTTCTTAAAATACAGTCCCCGCTTTTTGCCTCGTTTTTCCTGCTTTCAAAATAACTATTAATATCCGGAGATTTAATATTAACATCTGTTTTTGCTCTTACACCGTTTGTATCCAAAAATTCTCTACTTAAATCTACAATGGGATTTCCTCTCCATAACATTTTCAATCTTCCGCTATCTGTCACATACGCTACTTTTGTGGCCTCTAAATTTTCCTCTCTGGCATATTTTATAAAGTCTTCTTCATGTTCCCTGTCCACAACTACCGCCATACGTTCCTGAGATTCTGATATGGCAAGTTCAGTTCCATCCAATCCCTCATACTTTTTTGGCACTAAGTCAAGGTTTATTTCAAGTCCCTCAGCCAGCTCTCCTATGGCCACCGAAACGCCTCCGGCTCCAAAATCATTGCATCTTTTAATCATCCTGCTGACTTTTCCTTTCCTAAACAACCTCTGTATTTTCCTTTCAGTAACAGGATTTCCCTTTTGAACCTCAGCACCTGAAGTCAATATGGAAGTTTCGGTATGCTTTTTAGAAGAACCAGTTGCTCCTCCACATCCATCCCTTCCTGTCCTTCCTCCCAGCAGTATCACCACATCGGATATTTCAGGTTTTTCTCTTTTCACATTTTCCAATGGAACAGCTCCTATGACAGCCCCTATTTCCATCCTCTTGGTTACATAATCTTCATCATATATTTCAGAAACCATCCCGGTTGCAAGGCCTATCTGATTTCCATAGGAACTATACCCCTGGGCAGCTCCTAAAGTTATTTTTTTCTGAGGTAGTTTTCCCTTTAGTGTATCTTCAACTTTAGTTCTCGGATCTCCACTCCCAGTAACTCTCATAGCCTGATATACATAAGCTCTTCCAGATAGAGGATCACGTATTGCACCGCCAAGACAAGTTGCAGCTCCACCGAAAGGCTCTATCTCAGTAGGATGATTATGCGTTTCATTTTTAAACATTACAAGCCATTTTTCATTTTTACCATCTACATCCGCATCCACAACTATGCTGCAGGCATTTATCTCATCAGATTCATCCAGATTCTTTAGTTTGCCGCTTTTTTTAAGTATCTTCATTCCAATGGTAGCTATATCCATAAGGCATCTAGGTTTTTCATCTTTATTATATATTTCATTCCTCAGCTTTAAGTAATATTCATAAGTCCTCTTTATGGGGATTGAATACTTTCCCTCCTCAACCATTACGTTCTTCAGTTCAGTATTAAAAGTAGTATGTCTACAGTGATCCGACCAATAAGTATCTATAACCTTTATCTCTGTTATTGTAGGATTTCTTTTTTCCTCTTCTTTGAAGTATTTCTGGCAAAAAATCAGATCTTCAACACTCATGGCAAGTCCCCGTAATTTTATAAACTCTTCTAAGCCATCATGACTCATTTCTATAAACCCATGGATTATCTCCACACTATCTGGAATATGTAACTTTTTATCCAAGTTTTCAACCTTTTCAAGGGAAGCTTCTCTTGAATCAACTGGGTTTATGCAGTAGTTCTTTATTTTTTTAAACTCACCATCTGATATATGTCCATATATCACATATACCTTTGCAGATGTAACATGAATTTTTTCACTTTGAGTTAATATTTGAATACACTGAGATGCTGAGTCGGCTCTTTGATCATACTGTCCTGGAAGATATTCCACAGCAAAAACTCTTGTATTCTCATCTCTGGGCAGATCTTCCTCATATATTTTATCCACAGTTTTTTCGGAGAATATTATATATTTTGATTTTTCGTATTCATCGTCACTGATGTTCTCTATATCATAACGGTTTATTATTCTTATATTTTTCAATCCGTGAATATTAAGACTTTCGCTGACATCCCTAAGAAATCCTTGAGCTTCTATATCAAATCCCTTTTTTTTCTCTACAAATAGCCTTTTGACACCCATCGTACTCTCTCCTTGTTTCTTATTTTTTTTCGAACATTTATATTATTTTTTTTAAAATTATTCGTAGATATTATATCATAAATATACAGCTTTGTGAACAATATAATTGAATAAAACCGACATTGGTGACACCCCTATCTTAAAAAAAATTCAGGTGTCAGCAATATCAGTTTTCCTCATAAATTCTTCTAAAATATAGTAAGATGAATAACAATCCATGCCTAGACTCTCCAGAAGTGCACGATAATCACTTGATACACAGTATTTCTTTTACATTTTTCCCAAATACCTTAGAACTATCATAAAAGTATTTTCTCTCAGAAACTACCCCTCTGACTATATGTCCCGTACTGGTAATTATTTCAGTCTGTTCACCAAACTCACAATCCTTCAGGCTCACGCCTCTTAAAAATACTTTAATTGTCCTTTTATCCTGACAAAAATCCATATTTTCCACTTCGATTAATCTTCCTTTTTTTATCATTTAACTCAACCCCGTTATAGTTTTAATAAATTGTATGCGGAAAAAATATGAAATATAATTACTAAGACAAATAAAATGCTGTCCACAAATATGTGAACAGCAAAACTATCAAATAGCACTATTTATATAAAGGAAAGCTATGGCACAACTCAACTACCTTTTCTTTGATGCCGCTCAGATCTTTATCTCTGTTTTCTACAGCTGAATTTATAAAATAAGCTATCTTTTTCATCTCATTTTCTTTAAAACCTCTGGTAGTAACCGCAGGAGTACCCAGCCTAATTCCACTGGTAATATTTGCACCAAGCTTATCAAAAGGTACTGCATTTTTATTGACGGTTATATTTACAGTATCAAGAAGTTCTTCTAAATCTTTTCCTGTAATTTTTTTATCAGTAAGATCCACAAGTATAAGATGGTTATCCGTTCCCCCGCTTACAATTCTAAATCCATATCTTTCAAGCTCTTCTGCCAGAACTTTGGCATTTTTTACAACCTGAGCTATATACTCTTTATATTCATCTGTAAGAGCTTCTCCGAAACAAACAGCTTTTCCTGCAATAACATGCATCAGAGGTCCTCCCTGCATTCCAGGAAAAATTGTCTTGTCAAGAACAGCTCCATATTTATCCTTGCATATTATAGCTCCTCCTCTAGGTCCCCTCAGTGTTTTATGTGTAGTAGTCGTTACAAAATCAGCATAGGGAACGGGGGACATATGTTTTCCTGCTGCAACAAGTCCTGCAATATGTGCCATATCCACCATCATATACGCACCAACTTCATCACATATACTCCTTATTTTCTTAAAATCTATCTCTCTGGAATATGCACTTGCACCTGAAACTATCATTTTAGGTCTATGTTCAAGAGCCAAATCTCTCATCTTATCATAGTCAATTCTCTCTGTTTCTGGATTTAATCCATAGGGGATAAAATTATACAATTTTCCGGAAAAACTCACCTTGCTTCCATGAGTTAAGTGCCCTCCATGGCTTAAGCTCATACCAAGAACTGTATCTCCCGGTTTTAAAACAGACATGTACACTGCCATATTTGCCTGAGAACCTGAATGAGGCTGTACATTTACATGTTCCCCCCCAAAAAGCTTTTTCATCCTGTCTCTTGCAAGATTTTCAACTTTATCTACTGCATAACATCCTCCATAGTACCTTTTGCCCGGATATCCTTCTGCATATTTATTGGTAAGAAAAGATCCCATGGCCTCCATTACAGACTTACTTGTGAAATTCTCTGAAGCAATAAGCTCTATGCCATTTTCCTGTCGTTCAGCCTCTTCCTCAATTATGCCAAAAACGGCCTTGTCACTATTTTTTAATTCACTAAAATCCACTTCTTATCAACTCCTTACAAATTATTTGTATCTCGTATATAATTATACTGTAAACCTTTAACATCTATCAATACACTACTTTATAACTTGAATTTGCACAAGCGACTTACTTTTTTTTCACTATTTCATGTCAAGAACCCATATGCTATAATAAAACAATGATATATTTTACCATAGGGAGATCAATTTATATGGATATTAACAGAATAGTAAATTTAGCTGCTTATGCAGGAAAAATAATGCTGGAAAGCGGTGCGGAAATTTACAGAGTAGAGGAAACAATAATTAGAATAAGTAAAAATTATAACATAGATGATATAGATGCCTTTGTGACATTGAATATAATCATAATTTCTGCTTCAGATAAGTATGGTCAAACCATATCATTGATAAAAAGAGTAAGACAGAGAACCCTGAATCTGGAGAAAATATCTCAGGTAAATAATATTTCAAGACACATAAAAGATGAGGCCTATACCTTAGATGAGATGGAAAATAAATTATCTAAAATACAGTATTCAAAACCCTACAGTACAAAGATAATTATATTGTTTTCAGGTATAGCTGCTGCTTTTTTTTCTCTTGTATTTGGCGGAAACCTGCATGACTTTTTAGTATCCTTTATCATAGGATGTATTTTAAGCATTCTCTCTAAATCTTTAGGCCTTCTTCAAGCAAATGAATTTTTCATAAACATAATATGTGGGGCCGTCACTGCTCTAATAGCTCTGAGCAGTGTTCAACTTGAAATAGGCTCTCATGTAGATACCATAATAATAAGTTCCATCATGCTTTTAGTACCTGGCCTTTCAATAACCAATGCCATAAGAGACACCATGGCCGGTGATCTCATATCCGGAATTTCAAGGGGAATTGAAGCTTTTTTAGTAGCCATTGCCATTGCAGTGGGTACAGGATCCATATTGAAACTGTGGCTTGTTCTAGGAGGACTTTAATTATGATAATAAATTCCATATATATTTTAATCGCCACTTTATGCTTTGGCATAATCGGCAATGTTCGTGGAAAAAATCTTGTATTTTCATCCATTGGAGGAGGTATAACCTGGTTTTTATATTCAATTTCCTCCCACTATATAGGTTCCTCCAGTATATTATGTTTCTTTATAGCCTCGGTATTCGCATCTATTTACTCTGAAATAATGGCCCGAATCTTAAAAACTCCCGCCACAACTTTTATCATAGGTGCAATTATACCTCTGGTTCCCGGTGGAAATATGTATAATGCCATGTTTCAATATGTACAGGGAAATATAAATCAATCTCTACTTATCGCCTTCAAAACACTGGCTATTGCTGGTTCAATAGCTGTAGGTATATTTTTTATATCTTCAGTATTTAAAGCATCTGCACTCTTTAACAGAAATTTCTTTAAACATAATAGGTTATAAAATAAATTTTTTTATAACCTCTCCTATGGCCCCATTGTTATTATCATTTTTTGTAATATAATCTGCAGATTCTTTCAGTATTTGACGGGCATTGCTCACTGCCACTCCAAGTCCTGCAGCTTTAATCATGCTCTTATCATTCTCGTCATTTCCCACAGCTATACATTCACTGATAGGTATCCTATAATAATCTGCCAAAGCCTTCAATCCATTCCCCTTGGAGTTTCCCCTGCTGATTATTTCAATATTGTCTATGCCGGATTTTGTTATACCTACCTTAGTACTGCCCTCTATTTTTTTTCTCAATCTCTCTAAATAACCTAAATCTGAATCTATGGCCACTAATTTATGGATATTCTCTTCAGTACTTTCTATAAATTTTCGCGAATCCGGTAAAATGCTTATCTCCATTCTAAATTTTCTATCTATTTTTCTGTTGAATTCATAAAATCTTTTCGTAGTGTATTTAAACTGCTCACAATAAAGTCTGTGATCATCGTAAAAATGATAATACGTATCTTTTTCTTCTCTCAAAATATCTATAGTTTTAAGAATTTCAACCTTATCCACAGGCTCGGATTTTATAACATTCCCATTTTCATCTAATATCATAGAACCATTACAACATATCACAGGTTGATTTTGAAATAATGTATGGTAATAAAATTTTAGCGATCCAGGCAATCTTCCCGTAGCCATGACAACTTTTATTCCCAATTCACTTGCCCTACGTATCATATCCACGTTATATTGGGATATGAATTTTTCATCATCTAAAAGCGTACCATCCATATCCATAGCAATAATTTTATAGTTCATATTTATAACACTCCAATTTTTTTATACTTGATTTTTCAAATTATATGTATATCTAAATAATTATCCTGCTGTAAGGTATAAACTTTAAATTGAGAACATAAATTTTATTTATAATACTCTATATAAAGGTGATTATAATGAAAAAATTTTTTATACTTTTAAGTGTTATTTTGATCAGTATTTTTACTCTTACATCATGTAATTATAAATTAAATAATACATTTCCTTCTCGCAAAAAACCAAATAATTTTTATTATACAAATTTACTTGCTCAAAATTTAACCACATCTTCACCTAAAAAATGTATTATAGAAGAAAGTAATTTTCATGACCAAGAGGAACTAGGAGAAAGAAACATTTCAGATATAAAAAGCATGTTAAAAATCCTTAAAAAGAATAATTTCATAGATAGGCCAAAAGATCTTCCCAACAAAACTTCCTACAAAATTATATTTACCTTCAATAAAGAAAAACTGCTTATAAACGTATATAATGAAAAATACCTGTCTATCTATCCCTGGGATGGAAACTACCCTATGGATTATATAGACATGAATAAAATTCCCATATCCTTAAATTTATATTATCTAGGCAAATACATTTTTAAGAATTACTAATTCCAATAGCTCATCCTTAAACTTTACATTATTGTATCACAGCTGCAGAAATAAACATATATTATAAATGTATAAATATAATGAAAGGTGAACATTATGTTCGTTTGTCCTTACTTTGCACATAGAACTCACTATAGAATGCCTCAAACCGCTCCTGTTTCCTATATAAGGTTCTTAAATGCCAGCCCTAATTCTCCTGCAGTAGATGTATATTTAAACGAGCGCCTATTGTTTAGAAATTTAACCTATAAATCTTTTTCCAACTATATAAATATACCTTACGGAACTTACAATATAAGAGTATTTCCAGCAGGAAGCGTGCAAAATCCAATTATAGATGAAACTCTACCTATACCAGCAGAAAAAATATTTACCATAGCCGCTATAGACCGCTACCCAAACATAAGCCTATTGCCTATAGAAGATATACGTCGTCCAAGAATTCCCAACAGATCCCTTATAAGATTTATAAATTTAACTTCTGATTCTACAGAACTGGATCTTGCACTTTCCAATGGAAATATACTTTTCCCGAACGTTTCCTACAAAGAAATAACAGAATATATACCTATAAATCCTGGAGTATATACTCTGGAGGTAAATACTTCTGATTCCCACAGCAGAGTCCTTCATGTACCTAACGTACGATTAACTCCAAACAGATTTTACAGTATATACTCAGTGGGAAACCTATCCGGTTCTCCCGAAATTCAAGTATTGATTCCTCTTGACGGGAACAGTTATATTGAATTTTAGATTTATGGTAAAGTTCTTTTTCATTACAAATGCCACAGCTTTAGAAGGACCTGTCCAAAAATACAGGTCCCACGCTAAAGTTTAAATGTCAGAGTTCAAACATCAAACAATGCATTTAGTATCCTAAAGCCTCATTTACTATTATTACTTTTATTCTTCCCTTATGATTCTGTCTTTTTATCAGTGTGTATTCATTACATATCCTTCCGCTGCTGCTGCAATCTACACAATATCCCAATTTAGCACAGGGATTGCCTGCATTTAGTCTCTTCACATTTGCAGGAGCCGAGCAGTACTTAACCCTGTCTATGGCTTCATCTAAATTCAACACAATTTTATTTATTCCCACAATAACTATTACCTTGTCGGGACCATACAGCATGGCAGCTACCCTATTCCCATTTCCATCCACATTATAGAGCTCTCCATCTTCAGTCAGTGCATTTGTACTCACTATATAGTCATCTGCAGAAAAACTCTTTCTAAAAACATCTTTAATATCTTCAGGTTTTAAATTTTCAGCATACCTATCTAAAAATTTATAATTTCCATTTCTCAAAAAATCAATTACACCTGCCTCAAACAGAGACATTGATCCTCCCACAGAAACCGTATCGCCATCTTTTAAGATTTCACCTAGCTTATCTATAACTTCCTTTTTGCTGTTTACAAAATAAGCTTCCATGTTATTTTTTTCTAAATTTTCCATAGTCCTTTTGAGCCTCTGATCAGTTACCCATTTTAAATTTTCGTCCACAATACTACCCCCTAATAGAATTTTGCTCTTAAATTCTCACATTATAAGATACATTATACCACAAAGTCCCTATTAACCACCTTGTTTCTTGCTTAAAATTTATTATAAAAACATTGTAAATACATTTTCATTATAGTAAAATCATAGGGAGATCGGTCTGTTAAATTTTCATAATATAAAAATGAGGAGAGACACAATGAAAAAAGGAGATAAAATAGCTGCAATCTGTATATTGATTTTAATAATATCAAGCTTCATTGGAGTTTTTTCATATAGATTATACGTCAAAGGTTCTCATAAAATTGCAGTTATAAAACAAGAGGGTAAAATTATAAATACCATAGATTTAAATAAGGTAAAAGGTAGAAAACAATTTAAAATAAAGTACAAGACTTCTCACTTTAATTTAGTAGAAGTTGAAAATGGGAAAATACGAATAGAAGATGCAGATTGCCCAGACAAAATCTGCATAAAAACCGGTTGGATATCAAAGCCAGGAGAAAGTATTATATGTCTACCTCATAAACTCATAATCAATATAGAGGGTAAAAACTCAAAATACGATGGGCTTTCAAATTAAGTATATATTAGAAGCAAAGGTGCAAATATGAGTAAAATAAAAAAAATGGTTTTTTTAAGTTTTTTAGTTGGCATAGCCTTAGTTATATATGTAATAGAATCTCAAATTCCAGTTTTATTCCCAGGAATAAAACTGGGGCTTGCAAATATGATTTCTCTGACTGCGTTAATACTTCTTGGCTGGAAAGAGGCTCTCACAGTGATGCTTTTGAGAACACTTCTAGGTTCAATATTTGGGGGGACGATGTCGGCCTTCATGTTTAGTATAGCAGGTGGAATTTTAAGTAATGTGGTCATGATTATACTATATAAGTATTTTAAAAAATTTCTCAGCTTATCTACTATAAGCATATGTGGAGCAATATTTCACAATATTGGTCAATTATTGGTAGCTTCTATTATAATTGAGGATTTCAGAATATATATCTATCTTCCTGTACTTTTAATTTCCGCTATAGTTACGGGATACTTCATAGGATGGTGTACCAAATTCCTAACTGAAAATTTATATAAACTTCCCATGTTTAAAGGTTTAAAATATTGAAAATCTTTCTTCACTGTTTAAAAAGAGGTTGTATTAAAATAATTTAAAACAACCTCTTTTACAATTTAGTTTTTTCTATAAACGATTATACATTTGCTGCAGCTTCCTTCTTGCTCTGTTCTTGCAAGTCTGCTCCACTTACAATAGCTCTGATAGCTCCCGTAGGACACTTAGCCAAACAAGTAGCTTCACTGCATTTATCTACGCAAACATGATGATCTATTACCGACGCCAAATTATTCTCCACCTTAAGATTATCATAAGGGCAATTTCTTACACACAGTCCGCAGCCAAGGCATCCTACACTACAGCCTTTACGTACAACTCCACCCTTATCCTTGGAATTGCAATTGACCATAACCTTTGATCCTATAAGTCTGAATCCAATTACCTGTTTAGGACATGCTTTGACACAGGTTCCACAGCCTGTACATTTATCCACATCAATTATTGGCAAACCCTTGGATCCCATGGACATAGCACCAAAAGGACAGCTTTTTACGCAGGTTCCAAAACCCAGACATCCATACTGACAGGCTTTAGGGCCTCCTTGAAGTAAATTTGCTGCAGTACAATCCTTTATTCCCTTGTATTCATATTTTCTAACTGCCTTCGTGCAGTCACCGCCGCATCTTATATGGGCAACTCTAGGTTCAATAGCTGGAGCCGATTTACCTGTTAGCTTTGCCACCTGTTCTGCCACTGCTGCCTTACCTGGAACACAGAGATTTGGAGGAACACTTTCATCTAATACAACTGCTTCTGCATAAGCCCTGCATCCTGCAAATCCGCATCCGCCACATTGTCCCTTGGGAAGTACATCTTCTACAAGCTCTACAAGTGGATTTACTTCCATTGCAAATCTCTTGTTCACATAAGCCAGAATAAGACCAAATACACAACCTATAACAGTCATTACAATAACAACCATAATTGCAGTATTTATCATATATCATAATCTCCTTTCTATAGAGAAATCATACCTGAAAAACCTAAGAATGACAGAGCTAACATTCCAGCCAATATAAAAGCTACTCCCAGTCCTTCCAGTGGTTTAGGTACATCTGCTAATCTCAATTTTTCTCTAAGGCTCGCCATTAAAACTATAGCCATAGCAAATCCTAATCCAGATCCTATAGAATTAACTACACTTTCCAGAAAATTAAAATTGGAATCAGCATTTACAATAGGTACAGCAAGTACTATACAGTTTGTAGCTATTAAAAGAAGATATATTCCCCACATATTGTATAGTGCAGGTGCCTGCTTTTTAATAATAGTTTCCAAAAGCTGCACAAAGCTTGCTATAAGAAGTACAAATACAACAGTTCTTAAAAATGTCAGATTAAAGGGTATAAGTACAAAATGATACACTACCCAGGCCAGCATTGAACTCAGAGTTATAACCGAGGTAACTGCCATACCCATACCTACTGAAGCATTCAGATTCTTAGAAACTCCAAAGAATATACAGAGACCAAGAAATCTTGTCAGAACATAATTGTTTATTACTACTGCACTTATAAACAAGGTAAGATAAGTACCCATTATGCTTCACCTCCATTTGCCTTTTCAAGCTTCGCCATTTTAACTTGCTCTACATGCTGATTATAGACTTTTACTACAGCAACCAGATATCCTATGAGTATAAATGCTCCTGGAGGAAGGATCATAATCATTATTGGATTATAGGATGCCCACATTACATGTAGGCCAAATATAGTTCCAGAACCAAACAGCTCACGTATTATTCCTATTACAAGAAGTGCCAGTGTAAATCCACATCCCATCCCAAGTCCATCAAGGAAAGATGGTACTACAGGATTTTTAGATGCAAATACCTCTGCACGGGCAAGTATTATGGCAAACACAACTACCAGTGCAAGATAAATGCCAAGCTGCTTATACAGTAATGGCGCTAAAGCCTGCAATACGAGTTCAACTACTGTAACTATAGTTGCTATACAAGTGATGTACACAGGTACACGAACTTTAGGGTTTACAACATTTTTAATTAGGGAAACTACAGTATTATTACAAGTTATAACAAACATCACACAAAATCCCATTGTAAGTCCATTTAAAGCCGTGCTTGTAGTTGCCAGTGCAGGGCACAAGCTAAGTGCAAGCACAAATATAGGATTTTCCGCTATCAATCCCTTTTTAAATACATCCCATAATTTCATATCTATTTACCTCCTGTAAATGTAGTAACCTGTTGAACTGCCTCTTTGACCCCTTTAGTAACAGCTCTTGAGGTAATTGTAGCTCCTGTCATAGCCTGGATATTTTTCTTGTTGGACTTATCTTTTGTAACTGTCAGATCAGCAGCTTTTTTATCCTTAAACTGTCCTCTGAAAGAATCCTCTGAAGCATTAGCTCCAAGTCCCGGTGTTTCATTGTGAGATACAATGCTGAAATCTACAACTTTTCCATCTGGTGTAACTGCCACCAGCATATTTATATCTCCACCATATCCCTTGCTTACAGCAGGTACTACATAAGCAATTGTCTTACTGCCCTTTACAGCAGCATACCAATCTTTTTTACCATTTACGTTTTTAAAATTATCTGCATTCGCAACCAATTCTTTCATGGTATCATTTTTTATTTGAACCTGTTTTTGCGCTGCTACTGGTGCAGTTATATAATAAACACCAGCCAATATAATTCCGGATATAAAACATGTAATGGTCAAATTCTTAGTAATCGCAAAAATACTATTTTTATCTTTATCATTAGCCATAAAAGTCTACCTCCTTGCACCAAATTTAACAGGCTGTGTAAATTTATCTATTAAAGGAGTAACTGCATTCATAAGCAATATGGAGTAACATACTCCTTCAGGATATCCACCTTTTAACCTGATAAGAGAAGTAAGAGCCCCTGCACCCAGTGCAAAGATGATCTGACCTTTGTTTGTCATAGGCACAGTTACCATATCTGTTGCCATAAAAAAGGCTCCTATCACAAGTCCACCTGCCATCATGTGGAAAACAGGATCTCCCGTAAAAAATCCAGCACTTCCACCAAAAGCCCATGTAAGTATTCCCACAGTACCTATCATCACTACGGGAATCTTCCAGTTTATATATTTCTTATATATGAGAAAAAGCCCTCCCAAAACCAGCAGCACAGTGGAAGTTTCACCTATACTACCATTACGTGTTCCCAGGAAAAGCGCTTTATAAAGTGCTCCTGTACCACCAAAAGTTTCAACTAATTTTGAGTATCCTTCTAATTTTAAAATTCCAAGAGGAGTGGCACTAGTAACTACATCTACACCACTGGCAGTCAATTTTGACCAACTAGTCATAGCTACAGGCCAAGAAGCCATAAGTACTGCTCTTCCAATATGGGCAGGGTTAAATATGTTGTATCCGAGACCTCCCATAGAATGTTTAGCTATTGCTATTGCCACAAAAGATCCGAAAGCTACCATATATGGTGGAATATCTGGAGGCAAACACATAGCAAGCAAAAATCCTGTTAAAAAGGCACTTCCGTCCGAAATAGTAACAGGTTTTTTCCTGATCTTCTGCACAATATATTCTGTAAGTACAGCAGAAATTATTCCTGTCAGAATCACTTCAAAAGCCGGCAGCCCAAAATGGATTATACCAAAAATTCCAGCTGGCGCTAGAGCCAAATTAACACTCCACATTATTTTAGAAATGGATTCATCACAGCGAATATGCGGCGATGCTGAAACTGTAAAAACATCTTTTTTTATTTGCGTTTCCGCCATCTTTTAATCACTCCCTTATTATTTTTCAACTTTCTCTTTTTCCTTTTCTTTTTCCTTAGCCGCCGCTTTAGCTTTTTCTCTAGCTGCTGCAGCTGCATTTTTAGATTTCATGTATTTAATATACTGTACAATATTTCGTTTAGCAGGGCATGTGTATACACAGCTTCCGCATTCCACGCAATCCAAAAGATTATAGTCTTCCTTGGCTTCTTCATATAAATTATTTTGTCCAAGTATACTCAGCATGCTGGGATTCAATCCCATAGGGCAAGCTTTTATACATCGGCCGCATCTTATACAGGCTGATTCCGTTCCTGTATTGACATCACTTTTAGCCAGTGCAAGTATTCCTGAAACTCCCTTTATCACCGGTATATCAAGATTTGATTCGGCCATTCCCATCATAGGTCCACCAGAAAGTATTTTAACAGGAGTATCTTTAAAGCCCCCGCAGAAATCAATAACATCTTTAAAAGTAGTTCCCACTCTCACCAATAAATTCTTGGGCTCCTTTACGGCTCCTCCACTTACAGTTGTAACTCTCTGAATAAGCGGAATACCTCTCTCTACAGCATCACTAACCGCAATGCACGTACCTACATTTTGAACAACTGCTCCAACATCCATAGGCAGTCCTCCTGAAGGCACTTCTCTGCCTGTCAAAACATTTATAAGCATTTTTTCAGCACCCTGAGGGTATTTAGTAGGAAGCCCAACAACTTGTACATTTGTACCTTCAAAAGCTTTTGTCATAATTTCAATAGCTTTCTTTTTATTATCCTCTATACCTACAAATCCTCTTTCCACATTTAAGACTTTCATGATAATTTTAATGCCTGATGCTATTCTATCAGTGTATTCAAGCATGGATCTGTAATCAGAAGTTAAATAAGGTTCACATTCAGCTCCATTCAAAATAAAAACATCTATCTTTTTATTTGGCGGCGGTGAAAGCTTGACATGGGCAGGGAAAGTTGCTCCTCCCATTCCTACAATACCTGCTTCTCTTATTATACCTATTATTTCCTTTCCAGTTAAGTCATTCCAGTTACGTTCAACAGGTATCCCTTCCGCCCATTCATCGTTTCCATCATTTTGAATAACTATGGATAAACATTTTCCAAAATTAGGATGTGGATATTCAGCTACATCTACAACTTTTCCAGAAACAGATGAATGCACATTGGCTGAGACAAAAGCATCACTCTTTGCAATAAGCTGTCCTTTTTTTACCTCATCTCCTTTTTTTACTATAGGAGATGTAGGAGCACCAATATGCTGTCTTACAGGTATATAGACTTTATCTGGTACAGGTGCTTTTTCTATAGGCTTGTCAGCTGTATACCTTTTACTATCATCAGGGTGCACTCCACCTCGAAAACTTTTTAACACTCTTTAACACCTCTTTCAATATTTTTAGCATGAAAATATTATTTATAAATTAAAAATTGCCTTATCCCGGCGCCTCCATCCAAATATCAAAGTTCAGAGTTCAAATATCAATTCGGCGGATTTCAGGACTTATCTGAAAATCTTCATTAATTGATATTTATCTGTTGCATTTTGAACTTTAGAATAAATATGTCAGCGTGTGGATAAATATAAAAATAGCTTATATAGCAAATTACAGATTTGATATTCCACAATTTGCTATACAGCTTTATGCTCTAGTATTTCTATCAGAAAATTAGGTGTAATTTAAAATAAAACACGTTTAATAATAGGCTTCATAGTATCATTTTTACTTGTGGACTTATCAAATATTTTTATATACAACAATGAAACAACAAAAAGTATTGCTCCACCTCCTATTTGAAGTGCTCTTTCAGAATACCCAATGTTATTCGCAATCCATGTTCCCAATAATGCACCTACAAAAATTGCAATAAGAGGTAAAATATATACAATAAAAGCGGCTTTCAACATATTTTTCTCTTTTACTTCAAAAATAACATGCTGTCCCACTTTGGCATCAACAGGATTTTTTGCATCTACTATAGTGGCATTCTCACCTGCACACAATCCACAGCTTTTGCAGTCCCCGTGTTTACTTGCTCTTATCTTGGCGAAATCTTGTCCTACTTCAATTACAACGCCTTCTGACATCTTTTTCATATCTGACATCTCCTTGCTCACTTGTTATCGTTTTTACGATCTATGCCTCCTCTTATTCCATCTATAACATTATACCATAAAAATCATAATTTTTACTCTGTATTATTAATTTTTTTATAACTGTACTATTTTTGAGCAAAATATATTATTTGAAATATATGCTATTTTTAAATATACAGGAAATTAAAGTCTTTTTTGATTAAAGATAGAAAAATCTAAAATGCTCATTGATTTATTCAACTTTAACTTAGTGCCCATACAATATGGTATTTCTTTAAAAAATAAATTATAATATTTACTTAGAAGGGAAAGGTAAATTACATGAAGAAATCTGAAAAAAATTTTTTTAAAAACCTATGCCAATATTGTATAAGTAAATACACAATTTTAAACAGCGGACCTTTAATATCCTCACTAATCTATCAACTATGCAAGTATGTGGATATGGATGTCCCTGCAATACAAGGCATATTGCGTGTACATATAAATGAAAATTACAGCAGAAGCTTTGCCCACTGTTTTAATATATACAACGGTATCATTATAGATGCATCCATCTATCAATATGCCCTTACAAACAAGGTCATAAGCCACTTATTTCCCATTTATATATTCAGCACCGTTCCTGAACATATAGATTATATAATGCAGAGGAGACTGAATGCAAACTCCCAAATTAAATTCAGCAGAGAATTCTTAAAAAATACACTTGAAAATATACAGAACAATAATTTCAAGTCCGTAAAAAGATTTGACTTAATAGAAGATTCCAAAAAAGAAAATTTATTCTACTGTCATTAATTATTCCTTTAAATATCAAATTGATGAGGATTTTCGGTTCAGCCGAAAATCCTCATCAATTGTGAACTGTACATTGTAAATTGTTCTAAAAGGTCCAATTAAGAAGCCTTCTTACTTTTACGGTATTAGAAGCTCTTAGGAAATTTTTGTATACTCTTTTACCATCTTCGTATATACAGATCATACCTATTTTATCACCTTTATTGACTGTGTAATTTATTTTTTTAGGCTTTACAATCTTACTGGTATATTTACATCCTTTCTTCACAGGAACTACAATATCATCTTCATATTCAAGCCTTAAATTCTTTCTATTTACCTTTAATTCTAATGCTCTATCTCCCTTTGAATATAATTTTTGGAAGTCATAATTTTTATCTATATATTCATATATCTTACCGGTTTCTTTCCACCTTTTAGGGCAATTTAAAACCACTATTATCACATCATTGCCCTGCACAGGTGCAGAAGTTATCAAGCATTTTCCTGCTTTTCCCGTATACCCCGTTTTAACTCCATTTGCATTCGGTATCTCCCAAAGGATCTTATTTATATTGTGATAACTTCTAGTAAATCCTTTTTCTTTTCCATCTACATCTCTTGAACTTACAATTTCATTGAATGTTGGATTTTTCTTGGCTACAGATGTAGCTACAGCCAGATCATATGCGGTGGAGTAGTGTTCCTCCCTGTCAAGGCCATGAGGAGTTTCAAAATGACTATTTATTATACCTATTTCATCGGCATATTCGTTCATAAGTTTTGCAAAGCCCTCTATGCTTCCCCCTATTGCCTCTGCTATTGCCACAGCTGCGTCATTTCCCGAACGGAGCATAAGACCATATAAAAGTTCTCTCAAAGTTATTTTTTCATCAGCCTTATATCCCACTGTAGAGCCTTTTATCCCAGCCGCCTTAGAAGAAATTTTTATTTTTTTATCCAATTTTCCATACTTCAATGCCACCAGTGTAGTCATGACTTTAGTTGTGCTTGCCATAGGGACTAACTCACAGGCATTTTTTTCATATATAACAATTTTTGAATTGCTGTCTATGGCTACAGCACACCTGGCATCTACATTGATCTTTTCAGAAGATCTCTCCTTATCTTCTGACATTACTTTATTTGGAAACATATTAGCAATAATAAAAATCACTATAAAATACAATAAAATTTTTTTTATCTTCATAATAGTACAAATTGCTCCTTCCTATAATGAATATATTATTGTGAATATTTTTTCCCTAAATAAATATATTACTATTAAAACTTGTTCCAGATTAGTATATAATTTACTATTGCGGTAAATACTATTAAGCAATAGATCATATTGAATTCGGAGGAGAAATATATGAGTATACTACCTGTTCTATTTATTCTAATATTCCCCATTGTGTTATTTCTTCCAATACCCTTAAAGATAAAAATAAAATACATTAACAGACAACTTCTCTTTCAAATATATAATTTGAATATAACAAATAAAATTGTACTAGGTAGATCTTCTCCCAAAAATACTGCAGAAAAAAATAGATTTGTTTCCCTTATAAATGCAATTAAATCATCGGAACTTAAAAACGTAAAGGCTAGATTTTCAGTTAAAGTAGATGTAAAACTTTGCTATGGTTTAGGCGATGCTGCCTATACAGCGCTTGTATACGGGGCCATATGCTCATTAAAAATATTTCTCTTCAACAGGTTAAACGGATTTTTTCATATAAAAAAATATCATGATAACATAAAGCCTGATTTCAACAGTTCACGTTTCGAACTAGAAATAACAAGTATAATTTATATAAGTTTAGTTAAAATTATCTATGTATATATAAAGTTATCTAGATATAAAAGGCAGTCTAAAAAATCAAATAATTCAATAGACAGCAATTTTGCATAATAACAATTTAAGATTTATAAGGAGGAGTTTTTATGGATAATCATCCTATAGAAAATTTATTAAAGAGTACTATGGAAAATCTAAAGGAAATGATAGATGTCAATACCATAGTAGGGGATGCAGTGGAATCAAAAGACGGTTCTCTGATAATACCCATTTCAAAAGTGTCCTTTGGGTTTGCATCCGGTGGAAGTGAATTTGATCTGCAGCACGATGAAGTACCTAGACCCGACTACCCTTTTGGTGGAGGCTCAGGTGCTGGAGTTACGGTAAAACCAGTAGCTTTTTTAGTTACAAAAGGTGACTCTGTAAGGCTGCTGTCCTTAAATCAAAATAACACCTGTGAAAAAGTAATAGATTCTATTCCTCAAATAATGGATCTGCTTCGGGGAATGGTATGTTCCAAGAACAGAAAAAACAAAGATACCTCTTATCACAAGACAGATGATGAAAATAAAGAAAAAAATCACGGTGAAGACAGTTCCTCCTACGACAGTTAACCATTAATAATTAATAGTTAAGAGTTATAAATCAAAAAAAACAGCTGAGTTTTTAACTCTTAACTTTTGTTCTTCATACAATTATAGAATCTAAATTAGGCATATTATCCAAATTTTCAAATCCAAAATATTTTAAAAATTCTTCCGTAGTACCATACAATATAGGTCTTCCCGGCACATTCAACCTTCCATTTTCCTTTATAAGTCTTCTTTCAATTAAAGTGGATATGGCTCTATCACTTTTTACCCCCCTTATCTCGTCTATATCTATTCTCGTTATAGGCTGTTTGTAAGCGACAATGGCCAAAGTCTCTAGTGACGCTTGAGATAAAGCTTGTCTTGAATTATTCTTCAACAGTTTTTCAACATAACTGCTGTTTTCAGCCTTTGTAACCAGCCTATATCTGTTATTATCTCTTAGAATCTCTATACCTCTACAATCTTTTTTATATACACTACTCATCTCATCAATCAAATTTTTCGTAAATTCTACATTACATTTTATTATGGATGCAATTTGTTCAATACCAAGAGATTCACCAGAAACAAACAATAAAGACTCTATTATAGAAAAATACTTATTCTCTGATAGTTTTCCTTTCTCTGTGGCCTCACAGCTACTTTTATCATCACTGCTTTTCATTCTCATTTATCCTTTCTATGTAAATTTCACTAAAATTTTCACTTTGCACTACAAATATGACTTTAAGTTTTATAAGCTCCAAAAGTGCAAGAAATGTAATTATCTTTTCTATTTTAAAAGAACAGTTTTTTATAATAGTTGAAAATTTAACTTCTTTTCTCTTATATATAATATTTTTTATATAAATTATTTTATCTTCCAATTTAAACTTATCTCTAGATATCTTTTTATTGAGCACAACTTCACTGTTAAATTTGCTTTCATATTCTCTCATCAGCTTGGTATATCTCTCATATATATCCCACAGGGTAGCACCCTTTAAAATCTGGGATATACTCGCTTCTTTTGATTCAATTATCTCTGGCTTTTTACCATACATCTTTCCTACTCTATCACATCTTTCTTTTAAAAATTCAGCTGCCATCTTGAATTTTTTATATTGAAGCAATTTATCCACTAACTCTTTTCTAGGATCCTCCTCTTTATCTTCATTTTCTTTCTCCAAGTCTGACTCTGGAAGTAAAATCTTTGATTTCATCTCTATAAGCGAAGCTGCAATTACTATAAACTCGGATGCTACATCTAAGTCCATTTCCCTCATGGTATTTATATATTTTAAGTACTGCTCTGTGATTTCATAAATTTTTATATCATATATACTCATTTTATTTTTTTTTATAAGATGAAGCAGTACATCAAAGGGTCCCTCAAAATTTCTTATTTTTATATTTAAAGACATCTACATATTCTCTCCTAAATTTTCAGTTAAATATTTTTGCCCATAGTCTATTCCAGAATTCAGTTCAATTTTCATTATGCTCCTCAAGATCCTTCCTATAGACTTTCCATCCTTTACTCCTTTAGAAGCTATATATTTTCCACTTAAAGAAGGCCTATAATCTCTTAAATTATAAATATAATTATATATCTTATAATTCAATTTTGAGTTCCAGCTTAATAATACAAGCTCATAATCATTCATCTTCCTCAATATTGTATATAACCTATAATTATCCATTGTACCCATAATCAAATCAGCTGCCTCATGAGAATCTTCATTGGAACATTCAATAGCACTTCTCAACTCTTTATTCAAAATTGAATTTTCAGCTAGTATTGATCTATATTTTCTATCCCTCATGGAATAAAATAATTTAAGGATCCTCATATCCACCCTGCTTGTACAACTATATCTTTTATCTTGGTTTTCCTCCTCAAGTTCAATTTTTAAGAGGCGTTCATCTACATCAAATATTTTTAAATCATTACACAGATAAATGTTTTCTTTCCAATTCTCCTCACAGCACAGAAGGTATATTTCCTTTACTATTCTATCATTACTTATAAGACTAAATACACCATTTTCCACGCATTTTTTTATTTCATCTTTGTCTTTTAAACTAAATTTATATCTCACAGCATATTTTATAGCTCTAAATATTCTAGTTGGATCTTCATTATAGCTATTAGGATGTATTTTCCTCAAAACTCTATTTTTTAAATCCTGTATGCCCCCACAGACATCTATTATACATTTTTTTTCAATATCGTAGGCCAGGGCATTTACAGTAAAGTCCCTTCTATACAAATCCTCATATATACGGGATGGAGAAATTCTAGGTAATGCCCCATCTATAAAATAATATTCCTTTCTGCATCTTATAAGATCTATATTTACACCATTTTCAAAAACTAAAAAAGCTGTTTGAAATTCACTGTGATACTGACAACATTTTAATTTCTGCAGTTCATCTAAAATAACCTTTGGATCTTCCTCTAAGCATATATCAATATCTTTCACTTTATTTCCTAAAATAGCATCTCTAACAGCCCCTCCTACTATATATGACTTTATTCCCCTGCGTTTACATAAATCCATGATTTCATTTACAATTTTTATCTCATCACAAGTTAATGCCTCTAAAATTTCCATACTAATTTTCTCCCCTAATTTTTAAATAGCAATCAGAAAATCCAATGAATTTCAGAAAACAATACAGTAAAATATCAAATTTGTACTTTTCTCTTCCGGATAAATTGAATTTTCTGACCTTATTATACTATATATTTTCTGTACTAAAAACATATATATCATATTCCCTGAGGCAAAACATTTCTGATGTTATCCTTTAAGTTGCTAAATATTCCTGGTCTTTTTACATTTCTATCACTGCGTAAATCGACTTTACCCACCATTTCCCCATTTACATATACATCACAATATCCTACCTTCTCATCTTTTTTATATCTCTTTTTATTTTTATCTATGATACACTTATAGGTGATTTTACTATCTTTTCCCTTTTCCGTTATTGCGTTTAAATCTGAAGAGGCTTTGGCAATAAAAAATCTGCTCCCGCTTTTATTCAAGTTGATCTTCTCTACATTACTTCCCTTTTTAAAGACATTTTTACAGGAATATTTTGAAAATCCATAATTCATAAGCATGCTAGCATCTTTATTCCTCACCTTATAAGTAGGTGAACCCATGATTATTGCCAGCATCCTCACTCCATCTCTAAGGGAAGTAGCAGATATACAATATTTCGCCGAACTAGTAAAACCTGTTTTCAATCCATCACATCCATTAAAAAATCTAACCAGTTTATTATGATTTACCAGTTCTATGGGGCTTTTTCTTCCTTCAGATATGGTCTCCATATATGTTCCCGTATATTTCAATATAGCAGGATGTTTAAGCAGTTCTCTTGACATTATACCTATGTCATAGGCAGAGGTATAATGGCCTTCTGCACTTAATCCTGTACAATTTTTAAAAGATGTATCCTTCATTCCAAGTTGTTCTGCCCTCTTATTCATAAGGTTCACAAATGCATCCTCACTGCCGGCTAAATATTCCGCCATGGCAACTGCTGCATCATTCCCAGATGCTATACCTATCCCCTTTAGTAAATCCTCTACAGTTCTCACTTCTCCTGTGTCCAGAAGCATAGAGCTTCCACCCATTTTCTTTGCATTTTCACTTACGGTAACCTTATCTGACAGAGATATCTTGCCGGAATCTACAGCCTCCATACTCAGAAGCATAGTCATCACTTTTGTAACAGAAGCTGGTTCCAGTTTTTCATGAGAATTTTTTTCGAATATTATTTTTCCACTTGAGGGCTCTATAAGCAATGCAGATTTAGCATCTACATTCAAATCTGATTTTATAGCTTTGATCTCCGATCCATCGGATTTACTTAAGGGTTCAGCTTTAACAGGCATACTTTCTATACCTAATATAAAGATCAAATTTAACATCAAGCTTATTAAAGTCAATGCTTTCTGCTTTTTCTTCATTTAATATTTCTCCTCCCTTTAAAATGTATTTCCTTCCGAAGTTATTAATATTATCACACAAATACAATAAAAAAATACATGGGATAAAATAAAATTAAAATAAAGTGGAAAGCTAAATTGGATAAATTATAAAGATATGAAAGAGGGATTAATTACATTGTCACAAAAACATAATTCAGAATATCAAGAACAGCTATATCTTAAAATGCTTCTTCACTATGAAATGCAAAAAAGCAGGCTGGTTGCACTTGATAGTAGTATTTCAAAACTCTATCTTCTCAACCTTGATAGCCTGCTCCCTATAATCAAGCCTTTATATTCTTTTTAAAGATTCATTATGCTAAATAAATATTTTAATCTATGGTTTCGCCTATACCTGGGTTAATTTAAATACTCGACTGTAATCTTTAAGTTTGGTAAAGCACTTTTCAAAGAATCTATTTCATTATCACTTAATTGACCTTCTGATATACGAAGTTCTTTTAAATTAGTTAAATTTTTTAATGGGCTTATGTCTTTTATATTATTTTTACCTATATCAAGGGTTTGTAAATTAGTTAAATTTTTTAATGGACTTATATCGCTTATTGAATTCATGCTTAAATTGAGAATTTGTAAATTAGTCAAATTTTTTAATGGACTTATATCACTTATTGAATTTCTATATAAAATAAGAGTTTGTAAATTAGTCATATTTCCCAGCGAATTTATATTACTTATTTGATTATCTCCTAATGCAAGTTCCTGTAAATTAATTAGATTTTTTAATGGGCTTATATTACTTATTTGATTACCAGAAAATGAAACATATTTTAGATTAGCTAAATTATTGATAGCTCCTATATCGGTTATCTGATTACCACCTAATCCAAGTTTTTGTAAACTAGTTAAATTTTCAATTCCGCTAATATCTTTTATTTTATTATAATAAAAATTCACTTCAGATATCTTATCTACATCGCTTTTATATAAAGTACCAGTGGGCTTATTTGCAGTTAATCTTACTGCCTGTTCTAAATTTTTATCTGTGAACTACCACCACTTATAGAAGTGGATGGCTTCTTAGTCAATATTCCTAATGGAACAAGTTTACCTAAGCTCTAAAGGTCGAACCAACCTCAGTGTATTGCCAAAATTATATGGCTAATTTCAGCAGATTTTTACTGGCGTTTATACCCCTGTCATGGTGTGTGCCGCATTTAGGGCAAATCCATTCCCTGAGTGCAAGATTTTTTACTTCTCTATTCTTATATCCACAAACTGAACATAATTGACTACTTGCATAATTACTGGGTGCCACTATTATTTTTCTGCCATACCATCCAGCCTTGTATTCCAGCATTCTTCTGAATTCACTCCAGCTTGCTTCGCTTATTGCCTTTGCCAGCCTGTGATTCTGCTGCATATTTTTAACTTTTAAGTCCTCAATAACTATAGATTGGTTTTCTCTGAATGGATTTTAATTTAGGTAATTTAATATGTTCATCTTTGATATAAACTGTTCCATTTTGATTATTGGTTGTATAACTGTTATAG
>NZ_JAJJPB010000016.1:0-85784 GCF_020908015.1 Clostridium aromativorans | reverse complement strand
GTCTTCATCCAAATCCCCTACTGCTTGTGTTAACAATTTATAATCCATAATCTAATCCCCCTATATTTTAAAGTTCAAAGTACAAAGACCACTCAATAAAAATTTTTGAATAATGTCAAAAATTCACTAAATTTAATATATTCTGAACTTTAATGCTAACATATTTCCTCAATGAGTTTTTTCTTACGCAACAATTTTTTATAGCTTAAATCATCTTCTGTATCGATCTCTTCCTCTCATCAACTATAATCACACTGAAGCCCATTCCTTACAGACATTTATCGTTTTCTGTGGACTATATGCCCATTCATCAGCACCTATTAATTTACAAGCATCTTCACTAACAGGGTTTCCACCTATTATTATCTTGATCTTATCGCGCATATCAGCTACTTTAAATGCTTCCACTGTATTCTTCATGGAGTCAAGAGCAAGAGTAAGAACTCCCGACAGTGCAATGATATTAATGTTTTGCTTTTTTGCCGTCTGCACTATCTTTTCAGGTGGAACATCTACGCCCAGATCCAGCACTTCAAAACCTGCTGCTTCTAACATAGCCTTTACAATGTTTTTTCCAATATCGTGAATGTCGCCCTTTACGGTGCAAAAAATCATACGCCCTGCCGATTTCCCGGCACTTTTAACAGCTAGTGCAGGCTTAATAATATCCATGGCTTCTGTCATTATTTCGCCAGCAAAAATAAGATCTCCAACAAAATAATCTCCCTTCTCGAAACGATCCCCTATAATTTCCATACCTTCCTGACAAGCTTTCAATGCTTCGCCAGCATCCTTACCGCCGTCTTTCATAAACTCGTTCATCATCTTCATGACAGATTCTTCTTCCAGATCAGCCATAGCATTTTTGAGTTCTTCAAAATTCATAATAATTTCCCTCTTTCCTTTTAATACATTTATTTTTATTTTACCTATTTAATTTTTAACTTCACAATCATTTAAAATGTGATTTATTAAAATACTCCCTTTCTATGGGCCCTATTATATTTGCGTCCGCCTTTATCAACTTCGCAAAGTGCTTCTGCCGCATATATAGCAGCTGCCATATCTTGATCACATGGATTCAGTATTGCAGAATTGAGTCCAGCATGTACAGCTAATGACATACAACTTACATTTATATATTTTCTTCTCGGCATCTGAAAACTGATATTTGAAATTGCACCTGTTACTTTTACTTCTGTAGCATATTCATGAATTTTGATAATACACTTTTCAAAATCGGTCATGGAATCCGGGACTGCAGCAAGAGCCATTACACATGGATCTATGTGTAGATTTGAAAGTTTTACACCATATTTATGTGCTTTATTAATAATGCTTTTTGCAATGTCAATTTTTTTATCTGAATCCATAGGAATACCATCTTTGTCACATGTCAGGCCTATAATTTGCCAATCAGTTCCAGCAATTAATGGAAATATGATTTCACACTTCATGCCTTCTTCATTTACTGAATTAATCATTCCAGGATGCTTAACATGACCTTCTTCAAAAATACGTTTAAGAAGAAGTACATTGGGACTGTCTATACAAACAGGAACATCGGTAACCTCTTGAATAAGTCCAATAAGCCATACCATAGCATCATATTCTTTATCTACTTGAGTACTTGGTGCACAATCAATAAAATCAGCACCTGCTTCTGCTTGAGCCTTTGCTATACTCTTTATAAAATCACCGTTACGTTCTTCAATCGCCTTCTTAACCGAAGGAATCGCACCATTAATTTTCTCACCAATAATTATCATACTTACACCTTCCTCTCTAAAAAATAATAATTATAATCACAACAGCTGAATCTTTTCTTCTTACAACTTTTTAGCATCCGTCATATTAGCTCACCATTAATTACTAAGCGTAGTCAATGTAAAATACAAAAGCATATCTTCAACCATTTCAAAAGATTCTCTTACATCTTCAATAGTTTCTGCATCAATATCATACTTTTCTATAACATCCTCTGGAGTTAAAAAATATTCACAGTTAATTCTATTTTTTTTCTTAATATCATCCATTGCACTTGACATATTCAAATTTTACCTCCTAATATTCACCATACTTTTTTACACAGTCAATCAAGCATTTAAAATTGTCCCAGTTGATCTGTTCAGCTCTCAAAACAGATTTATCAAAATCAAAAATATAATGTCCCCCAGGCGCCATTATATCAAGCACTTCCTTTGCTTTGGAAGTAACTTCTTCTTTTGTACCATTTCTTAATAAACTAACAGGATACATTCCAGATATAATATGTTTTTTACCTACTTTTTCTTTTATAATCTTCAAATCCCCATATTCAAACATAATATGACATAAGGGCGGCAATTTATCAAAATAATCCAATAATCTCATCCAATTTTCTTCTGCAAAAATCACAATCCCAAATCCTGCGTTATAAATATCCCATATAGTCTCTTCAAAACTTGGCCACCAAAATTTTTCAAAATCTTTGGGACGCATATATGTAGCCATATGCAGTGCAAAGAATATACGATTATCTTTCCTATTTGGATTTTTCCCTCTACAAGATGCCAAAGCCCCTCGAACCATTAATGGTTTTATAGCTTTCACTGCTTGAATAACTTTATCAGGATATCTTCTAATATCAATCAGAGCTCCAGTAAAAGATCTAAAATAATCTGCCAGATAATCAAAGGGTGCCCGAGAAATTCCCGTTATCATTGGTGTTGTTGATTTATTGTATTTCAATTCCATCTCAAAGTTTGCCTTACCCATTATATCCGACATCTCTCTTTCTAACAAAAACGATTTCAATAGGGCAAATGCATTATATGGCCAGGGTTTTGAAAACTCCCTAAAAGCTCTCGGTATTTGCTTATCCCATATATATTTCAAAGGATTTTCTATCAATTCATCATATTCATCGTCTTCCATTATACGTAGATTAGGGTGCTGCATAAATCCATCAGAACCCATGATATTCGTCCTACTGCCAATAGTTTTAGTTACGTATGGCATTGAAGGCCATGTCCCAATAAGAGTATCAGTATTATATTTTGCATTTATTCTATCTGTTGCATCTAAAATTTTTGAATAGCCGTATTGAGCTTGCCGTAAATTATAACCTGCAAGTTCTAAAACCGCACACGTATTTACACCACAAGCTTCTGGAACTCTCTTAGGTGTCTTGCCATTAAGAACATCTTCAAATAATCGACTTTTAAATGCACTATCCTCCATAAATATTTATCCCCCCAAAAATTCGTTATATTTTAAATATAAAATCTTTATATAATCAATATAACTAAATACTTACTATTAATATTTATACTATTAAACTTTCAACATGTTTAGAACATGTATATATAAGTTATTTATATGTTATCTCAATCGCACATGCAGTCATTGTTTTTAACACTGTCCATATAAAAGTATGTGTATATTACAAAAAAAGTGGAATACTAAATATGAGGTGATTCAAATGGAAAGTGTATGGAATTCCGAGGTTAAATTTAAAAAGAGAGATGCTTTAAATAAAAATATAAACTGTGATATTCTTATAATAGGAGCTGGGATAGCTGGCCTTCTAACAGCATATATGCTTAATAAAAATGGAAAAGAAGTTGTTGTCATCGATGCAAAAAGCATTGCAGGTGGAGTTACGAAAAATACAACTGCAAAAATAACATCTCAACATGATTTAATTTATGATAATTTAATAAAAGAATTTGGCGAAAAAGGGGCAAAGCAATATGCCAGAGCCAATGAACTTGCAATACGAAAATATAAAGAAATAATTGATGATGAAAATATTGATTGCAATTTTGAATACAAAGATGCATATGTATATTGTTTAGACAATGCTCAAGCCCTTGAAGATGAATATGATGCAGCTAAAAAATTAGGAATCGATGCAGAATTAGTGGATGAAGTAAATCTCCCCTTTAAAGTCAAAAAAGCATTGAAATTTAAGAATCAGGCACAATTTAATCCACTTAAATTTTTAAAACCTATTTCAGAAAAGCTAACTATTTATGAAAATACAACAGCACTTGATATTACTGAGGAAAATTCTGTAATTACAGAGAATGGAACAAAAATTAAAGCAAATAAAATAGTAGTAGCAACACATTATCCATTTTTAAATACTCCAGGCTATTATTTTATGAAAATGCATCAGGAAAGATCTTATGTTATAGCTTTAGAAAATGCTCAAGATGTAAATGGAATGTATATAGGCGCTGATAAAAATTCGTATTCATTTAGAAATTATAAAAATTTGCTATTACTTGGAGGCATAGCTCAAAGAACTGGTGAAAATGAAGAAGGTGGAGCTTATAATAAATTAAGAAAAGCAGCCAAAGAGTTTTATCCAAATTCAATAGAAAAATATCATTGGTCAGCGCAGGATTGTATGACTTTAGATAATATACCTTATATAGGTCATTACTCCTCAAAAACTCCTGATATTTATGTCGAAACAGGATTTAAAAAATGGGGTATGACAAGTTCAATGGCAGCTGCAATGATAGTAAGCGATATGATTCTTGAAAATGAAAATGACTTTTCAGAAATATTTTCCCCTGAAAGATTTGATATATCAACATCTATGAAAAATGCTGCTAATGATCTTATAATAACAGCAAAGAACTTTATCGCACAGAGAATAAATATTCCTAATGAAAATTTAGAAAATATTCAAAGAGGCCATGGCGGAGTAGTAAAATATAAAGATCAGAAAGTTGGAGTTTATAAAGATAATGATGGAAATATATATACGGTATCAACCAAATGTGCTCACTTAGGATGCGAACTTCAATGGAACGCTGATGAATTAACCTGGGACTGTCCCTGCCACGGCTCACGATACGATTATAAGGGAAATTGGATACAAAGCCCTACAAATAAATCCCTTACTTCAATATAATTTATAAAAAATTTTCTACTGTATAATGATAAAGATAATAGATAGATCTTAGCAGGTCTATCTATTACTCTAAAGTCAAAAAGATATTTATAATGTATTATTTGAACCGAGTATATCGGTTATTTTTTTCTCAACCAGTTTTCTTATCAATTCTCTTCCTGCACCCAAATATTTTCTTGGATCTATTTCAGATGGTTTTTCTACTAGAACTTTTCTTATTCCTGCAGTCATTGCAAGCCTTAAATCTGTATCCATATTAATTTTGCATACAGCCATTGAAGACGCTTTTCTTAACATTTCTACTGGAATCCCCTTTGCACCAGCTATTTTTGCACCATACTTGTTACAAACTTCAATTGTATCTGGATCAACAGCTGAAGCCCCATGAAGGACTATTGGAAATCCCGGCAACTTTGATTGAATTTTCTCTAATATATCAAATTTTAGTTGTGGCTTAAAATTCACCGGGAACTTAAAAGCTCCATGTGATGTTCCTATAGCTATGGCCAGTGAATCAACGTCTGTACTATTAACAAAATCAACAGCCTGATCCGGATCAGTGTATATATTCATATTACTTTGAACATTATCCTCTACTCCAGCAAGCACTCCCAGTTCAGCTTCTACAACTACACCACAAGCATGAGCATACTTAACAACTTCTCTGGTCTTCCTTACATTTTCTTCATAATCATAGCGGGAACCATCAAACATTACAGATGTAAATCCGTTTTCTATACATATTTTTACTGTGTTTAAATCTGGCCCATGATCTAGGTGCAAAGCGATATCTATCCCCGTATCCGCTACAGCAGCATCCACCATTGCTTTCAAATACCTAGGACCTATATATTTCAATGCTCCCTTCGAGGCCTGGAGAATCACAGGTGATTTTTGAGCCCTGGCTCCCTCTACAATCCCCTGTATTATTTCCATATTGTTAACATTAAAAGCTCCTATAGCATACTTGCCTTTGTAAGCTTTTTCAAACATTTTCTTTGTAGTAACTAATGCCATATCAATACCACCTTCCTAATAATATAATTTTACAAGAGCTGATTTAAAAGATCATATTCTTTATCTTTAGCTGAATCTATACAATTTACTCTTTTAAAATCCACATCTATTATTTTATTGTTTCTGATTCCTACGGCTCTGCATGTTTCTCCCAGTCTCAGCAATTTTACAGCTCTAACACCCATTTTACTTGCTAAAATTCTATCAAAAACTGATGCTTTTCCGCCTCTCTGTACATATCCCAAAACTGTACTTCTTACAGCGATATTCAGCTTTTTCTGTATATATTTTTCAAGTTCTTCTATATTATACATTCTTTCGGTTATTATTATTATGTTATCAAGTTTACCTTTATTGATGTTATCTTCCAATTTTAAACATATAGTGTCAAAATTCAATTTTCTTTCAGGGGTAGATATTATCTCGCCGCCACCAGCTAAAGCAGAATACAACGCCAGATCCCCACAGTATCTTCCCATAACCTCTACAATAGTTGTTTTTTCATGAGAGGAATCCGTATCTTTTATTTTATCTATACAATCCATAACAGTATTTAAAGTCGTATCGAATCCTATGGAGTACTCAGTATAAGCTAAGTCATTGTCTATTGTCCCAGGAAGTCCTACAACATTGACTCCTAGCCTGCTGAGCTTTTCTGCTCCATTAAAGGAACCATCTCCCCCAATCACAACTAACCCTTCTATGCTAAGTCTCTTTATAGTTTCCAAAGCACTTCGCCTTCCCTGCTCCTCCATGAATTCAGAGCATCTGGCAGTTTTTAGTATTGTTCCCCCTTTTTCTGCGATTCTATCGACTTCATGACCTCCTAGAAGTATTACCTCACCATTTATCAATCCTTTATACCCATGCTTTATTCCTAAAACTTCTATTCCATAATGATTTGCTGATTTAACTACCGCTCTTATTGCAGCATTCATTCCCGGAGCATCTCCTCCACTTGTCAAAACACCTAATCTTTTCATTATCTCTCATATCACTCTCTTTTATCTAAATTTGACTTATTCAAATTTTCAATAATTTCTTCAGCTATTTCGATCCAACTGTCAAAATTTTATTTCGCTACTTGATATTTATATTAAAGTATTTCTTCTTTCCTTATCAAGGACCACAACTTTACCTGAGGCCTTAATTAGAAACCCAATAATAATGCCACCTAATGCTAACACAACTGCAAGGAATATCATACTTGCATTAAAGGAACCTGTCATATCTTTAATATATCCAACAATGTATGGTCCAAAAAATCCTCCAAGGTTACCTATGCTGTTTATAAGAGCTATGCCACCTGCTGCTGCTGCACCAGTTAAGAATGAAGGTGGGATTGCCCAGAATGGTGAATATGAGCCAAATGCTCCGCATACAGAAATAGTTAATAATAAAAATGCTCCTATTACACTGAATTTGGCAACATAAATGCTTACTGCCATGGCTATTGCACTTATTACTAAACATCCCAAAACATGAAAACGTCTTTCATTTGTCTTGTCAGAATGATTGCCAACAAGATACATAACAATCATAGCACAAAGATACATGGCCCCTACAAGCCATCCTAAACCCATAGTACTGAGTTTAAATGATGCAGACATTCCTTTAGTAATAGTCGGAAGAAACATATTTATTCCGTAATAACCTGTCATCCAGCAAAAATAGCCCAGGGACATTACCAGAACATCCCTATCCTTTAAAGCATCTATGAATGTATAACGTTTTGCTTTCTCTTTCTGAAGTTTTTCTTTTGTTGTAACATCTATAAGCCAAGCTAATTCTTCTTTCGTCAGCCACTTTACATTTTCAATTTTGTCATCAAGGTAGAATAAGCACACTATACCTAAGATCAGGCATGGTACACCTTCCAATATGAACAGACTCTGCCATCCTGCTAGTCCAAATATATTTATACCCAACAATACAGTTGCTATTGGAGAACCTATCGCATTGGCCGCCGGTATTGCAAGCATGAATCCTGCTATAGCTTTTGCATGGTTCTTACTCTGATAGAAATTGCTTAAATACCATACCATGCATGGATAAAAACTAGCTTCCATCGCTCCTAAAAGGAACCTAACTATATAAAATTGCATTGGGGTTTTTATAAGAGACATAATCGCTGCAATAAATGCCCAGGAAATCATTATTCTTGCAATCCACTTTCTCGCTCCCCATTTAGTCATCATTGCGCTTCCTGGTACCTCAAATATAAAGTACCCTATAAAGAATATTCCAGCCCCAAAGCCATAAACAGCACTTGAAAAACCAAGATCTGCATTCATTGTCAATGCAGCAAATCCAATATTTACTCTATCCATTATTGATATTGCAAAGCATATGAACAGAAATGGAATTAGCCTTAATGTAACTTTTCTAACCGTTGAAGCCTCAATTTGTTTTACGTCCACAATAACACCTCCAAAAATTAATAACTCTGTAACTTTTTCTAGTTTTTCATCAAATGTCTTTATTTTCTGTTAATCCAATTGAATATATATTTTCTTCACTTCTACCCTAATACAATTTTATTTACTTCAAAATATAAGTTTAATGCGATTCTAATGTACTTAGCAAACGATTACCATTACACTAAAATAATAATTTTGAAAATTCATTTTATCATTTTAATATAAGAACATAAATTTGATAAAAAATTATTAAGAATATTACTTTTATAATATAGGATATCTTAGTATTCGACCAGATATCCTATGCTATAATTATCACAGAAACTTTATAGATTAATCCATGTGCTGTCCACCGTTGATGTCTATATCCTCACCTGTTATATATGAAGCTTCTTCTGAAGCAAGGAAAGCAACTGTCGATGCAATTTCCTGTGTTTCCCCTGGTCTTCCCATAGGTATATTCCCAATAATTGCATCGGCCTGCTCTTTTGGAAGTGATTTCCATATTTCTGTGTTAATAAGTCCTGGAGCAACACTGTTTACTGTTATCCCATCAGGTGCTACCTCGCGGGCAAGGTTTTTTGAGAATCCTAATACTGCAGCTTTTGATGCTGAATAATGTGCACCGCCGAATATTCCACCGCCTCTCTTGCCTGATACTGAAGAAAGACTTATTATTCTGCCATGTTTTTGTTTCTTCATGACTTTCATTACAGCTTGAGTACATAAAAATAACCCGAACACGTTTACGTTGAATATTCTTTTCATATCATCCAATGTCATATCCTCAACAGTGACCTTCTGTGAGATACCTGCATTATTTACAAGGATATCTATTCTCCCATATTCTGCAAGCACCTTTTCTACCATGGCTTCGTTTGATTTCTTGCTTGTAACATCCAATGTTACACCTAGAGCTTTTCCTCCAGTCTTTTTAACAGCCCTTACAGTATCCCCTATACCTGCAGTATTCAAATCTGCTATAACAACTGCAGCTCCCTGCTTTGCAAGTGTCAATGCGATAGTACGTCCTATCCCCTTTGGTGAACCAGCTCCTGTTACTATTGCTACCCTCTCGTTTAATTCAAACATAATTTATCTCTCCTCACAATTTATTTAACATATTGCTATATTTTTATAATCTTTTGTTACTTTAACATTTTTCTAGCTGTTTTTATTATATTAGCTACGGTAATTCCGTTAATCTCCATAAGCTTTTCATAAGGTGCAGATTGTCCAAACTGATCTTGGACTCCTATTCTCGCTACTTTGCCTTTTCCTTCCTCCGCAACTACTTCACACACTGCACTTCCTAAGCCATTTATAACGTTATGGTCTTCAACAGTAATTATCTTTCCAATATTCAAGCATTCAACTACTGCCTCTCTATCTAAAGGCTTAATTGTATGCATATCTAATAGCTTTACAGAAATTTCTTCCTTTTCTAATTCTTTGGATGCTTCTAATGCTAGACACACAGTATCTCCATTAGCAATAATAGCTATATCTTTCCCCTCTTTTATCTTCTTTGCTTTGCCTATTGTAAACTCTTCATCTTCACCATATATTACTGGAATAGCATCCCTTGTAAAACGAAGATATACAGGTCCATAAATTTCTGCTGCTTGTTGTATTAGCTTTCTAGCAGAATAATAGTCAGCACTCATAACTACTGTCATGTTTGGAAAAGTTCTAAGGACTCCCATATCTTCTATACACTGGTGGCTCGCACCATCATTAGCAGGAGTAAGTCCACCATGAGAACAAGCAATTTTCACATTTAGGTTTGGATAACAAACCTCTTGTCTTATCTGCTCACCCATTCTTAAAGAACCAAATATGGCATATGTACTTATAAATGGTATCTTCCCTGTTGTAGCAAGGCCTGCAGCAACTCCACAAGCATTTTGTTCAGCTATGCCAACATTTATATGTTGATTAGCTAACTGCTTTGAGAATTCTCCAGTTTTACATGATTTACCAATATCTATATCAACAACATATATATTTTTATTCTTTTTTCCCAATGCTAATATTTCGTCTCCAAAAGCCTGTCTTGTTGCTTTTTTCATCATACTCATTACTTTAAACCTCCCTCTAATTCTTCCATAGCTTGTTTATATTCTTCATCATTAGGAGCAACTCCATGCCATGAAGCTACATTTTCCATAAACGATACTCCTTTGCCCTTTACAGTATTCATTACAATACATTTAGGTTTATCATTCTTTGCTTCCCTTATATAATCCAAAGTTTCAACTATCTCCTCCATAGAATGTCCATTAATTCTTTTTGTTTCAAAACCAAATGCATTAAATTTCTTTTCTATATCTTGATTTGGCATAATATCTTTACAGGCACCATCACATTGAAGTCCATTATCATCAACAAATACAACTAAATTATCTAATTGATATTTAACTGCAGTTTCAACTGCTTCCCATATCTGTCCTTCTTGACTTTCTCCATCCCCCACTATAACAAAGACCCTGTAATCCTTTTTATCACGTTTGCCAGCAATGGCCATACCAACTCCTACTGAAAGGCCTTGTCCCAAGGATCCTGTAGATATGTCTATTCCTGGACACTTATTCATGTTTGGATGTCCCTGAAGGATTGATCCGTACTTTCTTAAGGTGTGTATAGTTTCATATGGGAAAAATCCTTGTAATGCTAATGCCGCATACTGAATTGGACAAACATGGCCTTTAGATAAAATAAATCTGTCACGATCATCCCAATTAGGATTTTTAGGGTCAATATTCATTTCCTTAAAGTAAAGTGCCGCTACTATATCAGCTGAAGATAGGGAACCACCTGGGTGCCCAGATCCTGCTTCATAAATCATAGTAAGGGCTGTTTTTCTGAGCTCAATAGCTTTTTGTTTTAATTCCTCAACGCTTATATCCTTCACATCAATCACCTCGTTAAATATTTATCTGCTTGTGTACTTGTCTACTAAGTTAACTTATAATTTTATTATACTCTGGATTCAATTTCTGTCAACACTAAATTTTTTAAAAATCAAAATGATACCGACTTTGTTGAAATATGTTTCTTCTTCTTCGAAATCAAAAAAATTTTTCTACCACGATAAGAACAAAACTTGGATAAATTATTATTATGAATTTCTTAGCCAATAAGCTTTCCTTTGGAGTTAAAAGAGAGGTTTCCCTAAAGAAAAATACTAAAGAAATTACATGGTATTTCCAAGAACATTATTAACAATTTTATGCCCGCGGATATGTAAAATACAATCAGAAAAATAATTTATCAACCAAAAACGTCATCAATCGAGTAGGAGGAAAATAATTATTTTATTTTCCGTCCTCTCACAGCACCGTATGTACCGTTCGGTATACGGCGCTTCCAGAGTTTACATCTTACTTTGCAGAATAACATTCCATGAAGCTGAAATACCCTACGTGTTTAAAGCGCTTATTGGATAGGACTTTTGTCAAAATAGGGCTATGGGCGGTTCGCCAATAACCCTTTCTTGTATTTGCCCACATCCATGCCATTTCTTCTTTCAAGCCTGCCCTTTTCAGATTTTCAAAGCGTGTCCGTACCCTTTTCCATCGTTTCCAAGTCACCATTCTAATACGGCTTCTCGTCCATTTATCCATTTCTATTAAAAGACTTTTCATGTCTGCCAATTTGAAGTAGTTTACCCATCCCCTTGTGACCTGATTGAGCCTGGCTTTCCTTTCTTCAATTCCCATTCCATTGCTTCGTCCTGTAACTTTTCGAATTTTCTCCTTTAGTTTTCCTATACTTTCCGGATGAACCTTGAGCCTTCCTTCTCTTCTGTACACATAGAACCCATATCCCAGGTATTTAACCTTCCCTATATATGCTGTCTGTGTCTTTTCTTGGTTTACTTTCAGAAATAATTTCTTCTGTATATAGGGCAGCATATGTTCCAGCGTGCGCTGTGCCGCCTTCCTGCTTTTGCAAAATATCATCATATCATCTGCATAACGCACGAACCGGTGTCCACGCCTTTCTAGTTCACGGTCGCATTCATTCAGCATTATATTCCCTAGCAAAGGACTAAGTGGTCCTCCCTGGGGTACACCTTTCCTGCTTTCCTCAAACATCCCTCCTGCCATAATCCCTGCCCGCAGGAATTTATGGATGAGTGATATTACCCGTCCATCTTTTATTGTTTCTGATAGAATTTGAACAAGTTTGCTCTGGTTTACACTATCGAAGTATTTCTCCAAATCCATATCAACTACATATCTGTACCCTTCTGTTATATTTGTTTTGCATTTCTTAAGCGCATCATGGGCACTTTTCCCCGGTCGGAATCCAAAGCTGTTGTTCGAAAATTGTTTCTCAAAGATGGGAGTTAATATTTGGCTTATCGCTTGCTGGATTAATCTGTCTACAACTGTGGGAATTCCCAGTTTTCTACTCTTTCCACCTTCTTTGGGTATTTCTACTCTTCGTACCGGCTTGGGCCGGTATTTTCCGTCCCGGATGGATTGTATAAGTTCTTCCCGGTTTTCTCTCAAGTATGGCAGAAGTTCATCTACCTTCATTCTATCGATTCCACCTGCACCTTTTTTCCTTTTTACTCTCCTGTATGCTATATTCAAATTGTCTCTGGCTAGGATTAACTCAAGCAATCCACCTGTCTGCTTGTTTGTGTTGGTGATATCGGTTTTAATCATCCTTGCTGGCTCACACACTTTCACATACTCTTTCTGTTCCGCAGATACTATTTGTAAATAGCCTTCGTTTTGAAGTTGTCTGTGTTTTGATTTGCCACTTTTGGTAACCTTCATTGACCCTCACCTCCTCTGATCAAGCCCTTCCTTTGGTGTCGCGACACCTCCGTACTATGGCCTCGGCTGACTTCTCACGATAAATCTTGTTTCAACCGGATTTCATACTCTGTTTCTATCCGTCCGCGAGACCTCCCACGGTAAGACACGCAACCTTCATCCCATATACCCGCCGTATTTACATCTTCGTGTCTGTGCAGTTTATTGGATTTTATCTTGTTTTGCAGATTCATCCCACTTCAGATGCCTGATACGATTCGTGTCCCTCGGGCCGGGACTTTGCTCATAACGCTTCCTTCAGATTCCATTTCACAATGGACACCCTTGCGCTTGGCTAATGGTTGGCAACTGCCTGCCCCCATAGCGGACTTCCACCTCCAAGTTACGCGCCATGCGTGGCGCACAAAAGAAACTGCCAGATGAAATATTTCATCTGGCAGTATATTATACCTTTTATTCTTTCCAATATCTGTCGTACAGTTTATACATGTGTTTGGTCATTTTTTCCATTGCCTCTTCACCATTGTGATTTTCAATGGATTTGACAATTGCCTTATGCTCATTTACATTGATATCTCTGTATTCCGGTTTAGTAAAAGTTCTATCACAAATGAAAGTCCACATCTCCTGCTCTTTCATAGCATTATTTATATCACTTATAAATTTCATAAACAAATCATTATGAGAAGCTTTTGCTATCTCATTGTGTAATTTTTGATCTGTTTCCGGGTTGTAAATACCCCTATTTGCCTCTTCTTCAAACTTTTTTTCAATCTTCCGCATGTTTTTAATTTCCTGATCTGTAGCTCTCTCAGCTGCAAATTTAGCAATTATAGGCTCTATATTCATCCTTGCTTCAACAATCTCTTCCGGAGTCACTGATTCCAGTACCGCGTTTGACTTATTATCGCCGATAGTCGGTTGAGTACTCATGACAAAAACACCCTCTCCCTGACGAGAATAAATATATCCATTCAGTTCCAAAGCACTCAGAGCCTGCCTAACAGGTGCACGGCTTACATTAAACTGCATGCACAACTCCCTTTCCGGTGGTAATTTGTCACCTATCTTAAATACCCCCAATTGGATTTGTGAAAGAATCTGATTGTAAATCTGTAGATACAATTTTTTGCTCGATACTGGATTAAAACTCATGTAAATCACCTCATAGAAAAATTATAATTCGTGTTTATATTACAAATATAACTTTGTGTATTTTTTAACTTTATATAGTAGATCATTTAATACTTTTTACTTTTTCTTAATATAATATAAAGTATATTATATTTTTTGTAACTTGTCTACTCACATAACAAATTACTTATAATGACACAAGTTGGACAATTTAAGTAAAAGATTTTAAATACGAAAAATCCCATCAAAATTCTTTATCATTGACAACATTTTGCAACTATGCCCATAATTTAATTTCCCTCACTGACAAAATATCTATATTATTTTTTCTTTTCCAGAAAAATGATATAATATTGACATTGCTAAAAATAGATGATATTCTAATGTTAGAAATCGGTTTCGTAAGGTGAGATTAAATATGGACAATAATAAAAAAATTGTTATAGATGACGTGGCAAAAGCAGCGGGCGTTTCTAAATCAACTATATCCAGATACTTGAATGGTAAGTTTGAATATATGTCTGAAAAAACGAAGAAAAAAATTGAGAATGTAATTAAAAAACTGGATTTTAGACCAAATAATATTGCAAGAAGCTTAAAACTTAAAAAAAGCAAGTTAATCGGAGTTATAGTAGCAGATTTGATAAATCCCTTTTCATCTATATTAATCAAAGGAATTGGTGATGCATGTAAAAGCAAAGGCTACAATATCATTATTGTGAATTCCGATAGGAATCCTCGTATAGAAGAAGAGTATATTGAATCTTTATTAGATCAAAGAGTAGAGGGATTAATTATAAATAGCACGGGTGAAAACGTAAAAAAATTAATCAGCATAAAAAAAACGGGAATTCCAATTGTGATGCTTGATAGAACGGTTTGTGAAGAAGAATTTAGTACCGTAACTAGTAATAATTACGAACTTACAAGCCAAACAATTAATTATTTAATAGATTCAGGATTTACAAATCTTGTTTTCTTTACTGAAGATGCTAAAAGGATAACTCCAAGAAAAGAGAGAGAAGAGGCATTTGTAGATGTATGTAGTAAAAGACTAGATAAATCTAATTTCTATGTATGTGTTATTGATCACGAGGAAGAGGGAAATATTGAAGTTAATATACGTAAATTCCAAAACAGCCATAACGGTAAAAAAGTGATTTTTGCAGTAAACGGTGTGGTTCTGTTAAATACATTACAGGCAATGAAAAAATTAAACATAAAAATTCCAGATGATATTGCAATATGTGGTTATGATAATTGGGGTTGGGCAGAGCTTATAACTCCAGGAATTACAACTGTTTCACAACCAACCTGTGAAATGGGATTTCAAGCAGCAAAGATTTTAATTGATAAAATAGAAAATGGAAGCACCCACGATATAGTGCATAAACAATTAAAAGCAAAATTAGAAATAAGAGGATCAACTGTACTTTAAAATATATCAATGTAATTCTGAATTGATATATTTATAAGATATTGATATAAACCGTCTTCTAAAAAATGATTAAAAACAGATTTTTTACATAATTTTTAGAAACCGGTTTATAAAAAACAGTAAAGGAGATATAAATATGAGTAAATACAATGTTGCTGAAAAAATAAATAAAAAAATTATAGCAGTTGTCAGATGCAAAGATTTCACATTAGCGGAAAAAGTATCAGAAAAGTTGATTGTCAACGGTATAAAAGCAATAGAAGTAACATATACCGTTAAAAACGCGGGTAATTTAATACAAAAACTTAAAAAAAGATTTCCAGATATTTTAGTTGGAGCAGGTACAATCGTCAATCTAACTGATGCCAAGGAAGCTATAGAAAACGGAGCTGACTTTATTGTTTCACCATGTACAGTAGAGGAAGTCTGCAAAATATGTAAAGAAAAAGATATATTTTGTTTTTTAGGAGCACTCACACCTACTGAAGTATTTAGAGCTTATAAACTGGGAGCAGATGTTATAAAGCTTTTTCCTGGAAGCTCACTTAAACCGTCATATATAAAAGAATTAAAAGCACCCTTCCCATACATAGATTTTATGCCAACGGGTGGAGTTAATAAAAGTAATATTAGAGAATGGTTTGAAAATGGTGCAGTTGCTGTTGGATTAGGTGGATACTTTACAAACAATATCAATGAAAACAATTTAAATGAAATTGATAAAAGGGTTAGAGATATTTTTGATGCATTAAATTAAGTGGGAGTATTTATTATGGATAAAAAATTAGTTGTTATTAATACTCTTGTTTTTAAAAATTATATGGAAAAAGGTTTTAAACAGGAGGAAATATTTGAATATTTAAATGAACTCAATCTTAGTAATATTGAAATAAGAAGAGAATTTATTAGAAATTTTAGTACAGAACTAGAAATGTTCTCTAAACTATCCAAGAAATTTGGAATCAATACTTATTATAGTGTACCTAAATATCTGTTTATAGATGGTGAAGTTAATAAGAAAAATATTTTAAAATATATTGAAGAAGCTAAAAAATTCAATTGTAAAAGTTTAAAGCTGAACATTGGAGATTACAGAGGATATGCAGGTAATTTGAAAGAAGATCTAAGGGGTATCCTAGACACTAAAATAAGTATAAATATAGAGAATGATCAAAGTGTTGAAAATGGAACATGCAAGAATATTATTAAATTTTTAGAGGATTGCAAAAAAGAAAACATCGATATTGGCTATGTTTATGATATTGGAAACTGGTCCTGGATAAATGAAGATGAGATGGAAAATGCAAAATTGTTGAAAGATTTTACTAGACATATACATCTAAAAGATGTTAAAAGAACTTCCGATGGACTTAGGACAGTTTTATTAAATGAAGGAAATATACTGTGGAAAGAAGTGCTCGATATATTTCCTAAAGATATTCCAGTTAGTTTAGAGTACCCATGTGAAGACTTTTCAGTTATAAAAGAAGAGATTAAGAAGGTGCTGGAATACTAATATAAATAACTTTTAAGTGGAGGTAAAAAATGAGTGAAGTAATAACAATTGGAGAACCATTAGTTTTATTTGGAGCAGCTGGAGCTGATGAATTAGACAAAGAATTAAGTGAAGTAAAGCATTTTGAAAAATATTTGGCTGGTGCTGAAGTCAATGTATGTGTCGGCTTATCCAGACTGGGACATTCCGTGGAATACATCACAAAATTGGGGGAAGATCCTTTTGGAATATTTATTAAGAGAAACTTAAAAAAAGAAAACATAGGGACAGATTATATATGTTCAACTAATGATTACCCTACTGGATTTCAATTAAAATCAAAAGTAAGCAAGGGAGACCCTAAAATATTTTATTTCAGAAAGAATTCTGCCGCAGCTCACTTTGATATAAATGATTTAGACAATTTGGATTTAAAGGGAGTCAAGTGTGCCTATATATCTGGAATTTTTCCGGCATTATCTGAAAGTACCAGGAAATCGGTTTATAAATTATTGAATTCTATTAAAGAAAATAATATACCGATCATTTTCGATCCCAATCTGAGGCCACAATTATGGGCAAGCAGAGAGGAAATGGTTAAAACAATAAACGATCTGGCGTTTAAATGTGATTATGTAATGCCCGGTATAGGTGAAGGATTGATATTAACGGGAAGTAATAAAAAAGAAGAAATTGCCGATTTTTATCTAAAAAAAGGTGTTAAATTTGTAATTATAAAACTGGGGGAAAAAGGTGCATTTGTAAAATCAAAAGAAGGATCTTATTTGGTAGAAGGATTTAAGGTCGACAAAGTAGTTGATACTGTTGGTGCCGGTGATGGTTTTGCAGCTGGATTTATAAGTGGATTACTGGAAGAATTGAGCATGAGGGATTCTATCAGGAGGGGAAATGCAATAGGAGCATTAGCAGTGATGTCACCAGGAGATAACGATGGTTACCCATCAAAAAAAGAATTGATTGAATTTATGAAATTATAAAATTTAAAATGATATATTAATAATTTTAATAAAAAAGAGATAAATGCAAAAAACTAAAATAAAGTCTGGAGGAGAACATTATGATTAAATTATCAAAAGCCACTGAAATTCCGCGTTCATCTATTAGAAAAATGTTTGATATTGCATCTACAATGGATAATGTAATAAGCTTTGCTGTCGGGGAGCCCGATTTCATAACTCCGCGGAATATAATTGACGCTGCAAAAAAGGCTCTTGATGCTGGAGAAACACATTATACTCCTAATGCTGGCATTTTACCATTGAGAAAAGCTGTGTCAAAAAAATTAAAAGAATATAATGGAATTGATTATGACCCAGAAACTGAAATCATTATAACTACTGGAGGGATGGAAGCATTAATGCTTTCAATGATCACCGCATTTAATCAAGGTGATGAAATAATACTTACTGATCCTTGCTGGACAAATTATCCCAATCAAGTATTAATATGTGGTGCTGTACCAAAATTTGTACAAGTTTTTGAAGAAGACAGTTTTATTTATAATCCTGATAAGCTTGCTAAAGCAATTACACCTAAAACCAAAGCAATAATAATAAATTCACCAGCAAATCCAACAGGTGGCGTAGCGAGCCGTGAAGTATTAGAAGATATAGCCAAAATTGCTATAAAGTATGACTTGTTGGTATTTTCAGATGAAGTATATAGACGTTTTGTTTATGATGATGTCAAATTCTCCAGTATAACTTCAATAAAGAGCATGAAGGAAAGGACAATTCTCATAGATAGCTTCTCAAAAAGTTATGCTATGACTGGATGGAGAGTTGGTTTTACAGCAGGTCCCAAGGAAATAATTAGTAATATGACTAAATTGCAAGAAAATGTTTGTGCATGTGTTAACTCAGCTACGCAATTTGCTGCACTAGAAGCTCTGGAAGGTCCACAGGACTCATTAAATAATATGATTGAGAAGTATGCAGAAAGAAGAAAACTGATATATGACGGGATCAATTCAATAGAGAACCTGTCTTGCAAAAAGCCAAAAGGTGCATTCTATGCATTCATAAACATAACCAAAACAGGGTTAACTTCAGAAGAATTTGCAATGAGGTTATTAAAAGAAGCCCGAGTTGTTGTGGTTCCAGGTACTGGTTTTGGGAAACACGGCGAGGGATTTGTTAGAATATCTTATGCAACTTCAAATCAAAATATAGAAGAAGGAATTAAAAGGATAAACAACTTTGTTAAAAGTTTATAATCAGAAAACACCATTATAAAACTGGAGGAATGAAAAATAATGGACGAATCGAAAAAAGCAATTAGTAATGAAAGCAGTCTTAAAAAAGAAATTGGACTAATACCAGCGGTGTCACTTGTTATAGGAATGGTTATCGGTTCCGGAGTATTCTTTAAATCTCATGCAATTTTCAATGCAACAGGAGCACCAGGGTTGGGAATTATTGCATGGATATTGGGAGGAATTTTATCAATAGCAGGTGGACTTACAGTTGCGGAACTGTCTGCGGCAATACCAAAAACAGGTGGCATGATAGTATATCTAGAGGAAGCATACGGTAAAATCTGGGGGTTTTTATTGGGATGGGTACAGACAGTTATTTTCTATCCGGCTACAATAGCTGCATTAGCTATTATATTTTCAACTCAAGTTATTAATTTAACGGGAATATCAGGCGGAATGCTGAATATTATTGCCATTATTACGGCCGTTTTCTTATTTGCAATGAACTGTCTTGGTTCAAAAACAGGTGCTTACATTCAAACAGTATCAACAATATGTAAATTAATACCTTTAGTAGCTATCATTATTGTAGGATTAGTAAAAGGTGGCGGCGGCACCGTTAACTTGCTTCCAATAGCAGCAGCAGATCATCCGGTAGTTTCAGGATTGGGTTCAGCTTTAATAGCAACAATGTTTGCCTACGATGGCTGGATAAGCGTAGGCGTCATTGCAGGTGAAATGAAAAACCCAGCAAAGGATCTTCCTAAAGCAATAATCGGAGGCCTTTCATTAGTTATGGCCGTATATTTATTGATAAATATAGCTTATTTATTCGTATTGCCTTCATCAGCTTTAGCTGCAACAGAAACTCCAGCTGCAGATGTTGCAAAAATAATATTTGGAACAAACGGTGGAAAAATCATAACTATAGGTATCTTGATATCCGTATTTGGAACATTGAATGGAAATATTTTAACTTGTATGAGGATTCCCTATAAACTAGCTACAGAAGGAACTCTACCAGGAAGTGCATGGCTATCTAGATTACACCCGACATTTAAAACTCCAGTAAATGCTGGCATATTAGAGATCATTGTAAGTATAATATACATATTTTCAGGTAAATTTGATCAATTGACAGATCTCACTATATTTGTAATATTTATATTTTATATTCTTACTTTCTATAGTGTGTTTATATTGAGAAAGAAACAGCCAGATTTATATAGGCCCTATAAAGTACCGATGTATCCAATAATTCCTGCAGTGGCAATCATTGGTGGATTGTATATTCTTATTAATACTATAATCACACAGCCAATGAATGCTGGAATAGGTTTGGTATTAACATTTATAGGACTACCTGTTTATAAGGCAATGAACAAGGATTAATCAGACTTCTCTACAAAAAGTTTACTTTCATGATTTAGCAAGTTATGAAAGTAAACTTTTTTCATTAACTTATTTTAAATGATCATAAATATACATCCTTATTTATCTCTTCCAGTGATTTGCCCATTGTTTCAACCCCTGCAACACCTATAACAACTGCAAAAAATACAAGTAGCCCTAATACTGTAGCAAAAACTGCATTTGTTCCATAAGTTGTCAAAATTGCAGCAATTATAGGAGGTGTTACAATAGATGCAACTCTACCTGCCGCATTTGCAAATCCAACTCCCCTCAAGGTAATTGATCCGGAAGTTTTAAACTCAGGGGCGTCAAAATTTCTAAAGTCCAGGTCCCTTTTTAACTTTATTAAAATTGAGTTTTTTGCCCTTGTAAGCTTTAATAACACCATCAGCAATTAACTTATCAATTTGCTCTTCAGAATAACCATATTTTTTCATATATTCAATAGTATCATATCCAACTGGTTTATTCAGCCACAGCTCAGGATCACCTATACTCCCAAATCTAATTGGACTTGTTGGAATAACTCTATCCCCAAAAGCATCGTAATTAATATGCCTCAATATATCATTATCATAGGCCTCCTCATCCGAAATAATATCATCAATAGTAAAGCATTTCTGGTAAGGCATATCCCATTTTTTAAATATTACTTCCCACTCATTCCAATTTTTTTTGGCAAATGCTTCTTCAAAGTATCTGATAACATCAACGTTTTTGCCATTCTTCCCCAGTGCTTCTAATGTATCCAGTTCCTTGTTGCCGATCAATTGTTCCAGGCCAAAGGCATGACACATGTCCTCAAAATATTTATTATAATTACCATAACAGATCATAAACCAAACTCCATCTTTAGTTTGATAACAGTTATTGGACGGACATGGGACTTCTTTTCTAGACCTTGGATATTCTCTGCCAAATTGACGAGAAACTACTGCAATCTGCATAGCCCATACGGCAGTATGATAAAGATTGACGACAACTTTATCTCCTTCTCCTGTTCTGTCTTTTCTCACCAAAGCAGCTAAAACACCGGCTGCCAGATCAATAGCTGCATTGAAATCACCAAATGCAGATACCACATTAACAGGACTTTCGCCCTTCTGAGGAAATGCCGTAATAAGACCTCCTCGAGCTGAATAAGATGTGGCATCAAATCCCTTTGAGTCCTTTTCAGGTCCTCTTTCTCCATAACCTCTCATTTGACCCCAAACAATATGTGGAAATTTTTTGTGAATAGTTTCATAATCCATACCTAATCTTTCCAAAGCCTTATCCCTGAAGCTTGTAATAAAAATATCAGCTGTCTCTATCAATTTATAAGCAAATTCTCTTCCCTCGTCAGTTTTTAAATTTACCGCCAGCCAGTTTTTATTTATACTGCTCATATCAAATGATGGATCTTCAACATCCGTTTTTAACATTCCATGGCTGGCACTTTGCGTACGCTGTTCATCTCCTGTAAACGGCTCAATTTTAATAATCTCTGCTCCCATCTCGCCAAGAATTCTTGGACATGCTGGTGCTGCCACATAACCAGCTAACTCTATAACTTTAAGTCCTTCTAAGCCTTTCATACTCATAAACCTCTCCTTTATTTAGTTTATTTTATTAATCCAATTCTTTATATAGAGATATAACTCCCTGTTCCGCCAGATCTTTTATATCTTCTTTACTAAATCCAATTTTCTCTAATATTTCTGCGGTATTTTCCCCTAATGCTGGTGGCGGAGTTGCTGATTGAAATGACACGGGAACCTCCGACATTTTTAATGGCAATGCCGTTTGCAGTATGCTCCCCACTACGGGAAAATTCACATAATCAACTATTCCAGTATCATCTTCCATCATATCTTTTACAGCTTCCGCTACATTCTTAACTGGAGCAATACAAATATCTTTACCTTTAAGCCACTCTAGCCATTCTTTTTGAGTTTTACTTGCTACCAAAGCAGATAGTTTTTCCCACTCTTCCGGAGCTTCATGGCGTCTCAAAAATTGCTTAGGTATGAGTTCCTCCATTCCTGTTTTTTCACAAAACTCTTTCCAGAATTTAGGCTCAACCATGCCAAATGCCATCAACTTGTTATCTTTTGTTGCATAGGTATTATAGCAAAGCGCCGGATACTCAATTGTCTCCGGAGAAATTTTATTTCCCTGGAAATGAAATCTACTATACAACAAACTCAGCCACCATGAAAAAGAATCAAACATCCCTACATCTACATACTGACCCTTCCCAGTTACTTCGCGATAAAACAAAGCTATTGAAATTCCTATGGCAGATACCATTGCAGTTGCCACATCCGCCAAATGTATGGGAGAAGGTTTACCTCCATTTAGCGATAAATATCCACTTAACGCCTGTAAATTTAAATCATGAGTGGCCTTTAAACTTGCAGGATTGCTCTGCCCGAAAGCTGATAAAGAACAATAAATTATTTTAGGGTTAATTTTTTTTATTTCAGCATAATCAATTCCCAATCGTTTGGTAACTCCAGGCCTAAAATTTTCCACTATTATATCCGCTTTTTTCGCTAATAATTTAAAAATTCGTTTTCCACTGCTGTCTTTGAGATTAACTGTCAGACTTTTTTTATTACGACATAATGCAGAAAAATAATAACTTACACCATTAATTTTCGGTTCATCTCCCCTGCAAAAGTCACCCTTTTTCATTTCCTCGATTTTTATTACTTCAGCTCCAAGATCTGCAAATACCTGTGTAGCATAACCTCCCGGCAAATACCTTGTCAAATCAAGAATTTTTATTTTCGTAATTGGTTTTATACTCATTCTACAATCCTCCAAATCTATAAAATAGTAAATTCAGTTCCAAATATCAGGAATACTGAATTTACTAATATCTTCTTTTTATAAAACGCTACGGTTGAAGTATAATTCTCAATCCTTTTTTCTGATCAATCAAATCAATGCCTTTTTCAAAGTCTTTTAGAGGCATCGTATGGGTCCCAATTGCTTCTATGTTTAAACCCTGATCTATCATTTTACAAGCCTGGAGCCAATTCTTACGTTCATAAGCTCTATTTCCAATAATGCTAATTTCATTCATTGCTATTTGAGTCATCATGAGTTCACTTGGTCTTGGAGGCAATCCCGTCACACCTATTCTGCCACGCTTAGTTATCATTTGAACAGCCATTTGAATTGCAGAATTATGGCCGGTAGCATCAAATATAACATCTGCACCTTTGCTTCCAGTAAGATCTTTTACCTTTTTCACAGCACCTTCGTCCTGTGTATTTAGGATATAATCGGCTCCTAATGTTTTGGCCATTTCCAGTCTTTCCTTGTCAGCTGAAGTTCCAGCTACAATTACCTTTCCAACACCCATATTTTTTAAAACTAAAAGCATCAAAAGCCCAATAGCTCCTGGCCCCATGACTACAACAGAATCTCCAAATTCAGGTTTAACTCTGTCCACAGCATGGATTGCTACACACAAGGGTTCCATCAACGCCCCTGATTTAAAGCTTACAGTATCCGGGAGCTTTATTATATTGACAGCTCTAACAGCTACATACTGTGCAAATCCGCCATCATAGTCTGTTCCTAAAAACGGACGGTTGTCACATACTTCGATATTCCCCTCTGCACAATAACTACACTTTCCACAATATATTATAGGATTTACAGTAACACGTTCTCCAACCTTAATTCCCTCTACTTGGCTTCCCACTTCGGCTATTACTCCAGAAAATTCATGCCCAAAAATAGCAGGAAAACTGAGATCATAAGAACTTGCGATTGCCTCACTCCAATGATATAGAGAATGGTCTGTTCCACAGATTCCACTGGCTTTAATTCGAACTAACACCTGATCAGGAGTGATTTGAGGAATCGGCACAGAAGCAAATTCCACACTTTTAGGTGCACCTTTAGTTTTTAAAATAGCATCCATATTACCCTTCATAATAAACTTACCTCCATTTTTTATTTTATTAATTTTTATGTCTTTACTAATAACTTATCGCTTAATCAAAACAATTTTTTCGGATTACTGACAACCCCATCCACCATCCAATATCAATGTCTGCCCTGTAGTATATGATGATTGAGGAATGCAGAAATAAAGCACAGCAGCTGCCATTTCATCTACGGTTCCCATCTTGTTTAAAGGGGTTCTATCAAGAACGCTTTGTAATCTTGCTTTGTCAGCCAACAGGCCTGAAACCATATCTGTCATGACGTATCCAGGGGCTACAGCATTAACATTAATATTGTATGGAGCAAGATCTATAGCCAATGCAGTTGTCATGGACATTAAAGCTCCTTTTGAAGTACAATAGGGAACTATATTTGGTAAAGCCCTTACACCTCTTTCTGATGTCATAGTGACGATTCTGCCTCCATCCTTCTTAGCCATAATCCTAGCAGCAGCCTGAGAAACAAAAAATGTTGCCCTCAGATTAGTATTAAGAACTTTGTCCCAATCTTCTGCTTTAATATCAAGGGTATTTATTCTTGGAATTGCTATACCTGAAATGTTCGCTAAGATATCAACTGTTCCAAAAGCATTACAGGCTTGTGCCATTAAATTATCTATATCTTTCTGAACCAAGATATCTGTGGCAACACTTAGGGCCTCGCCGCCAGCTTCCTCGATCTCTTCCTGAACTCCTGTCAGTTTTCCTACTCTTCGTCCTGCTAACACTACTTTTGCTCCTGCTGCAGACAATGTCAATGCAGTAGCACGTCCAATTCCTGTCCCGCCGCCAGTTATAACTGCTACCTTCCCTTTTAGAGGTTCACCATTTTTGAACCAATTTTCTGTCGTCTTATCATCCATTTTGATCAATCCTTTCACTTATAATTTTTTATATAATTGTTACTTATTGAAATATCTAAATTTTCAAATTAATTTAGATAGATACAGGGCCTTTAAACTTAGCTTTCTTTGCTTCAACCGGCTTAATTTTGGCAAATAACATTATAACTGCACCAACTACGGCAACTGCAGCACCTACAAAAAGGGCATTGTTATAACCAGCAGAATCAACTATGATACCAGTAACAATCGGAGCTATAAGGCCTGCTGCTGTGCCAAAGAATCCATATAATCCAGAAATCATGCCAGCATTTTTCGGCGAATAAATGACAGCAGTTGAAAAGAAAGGTGCTTGAGTGATAGAAAGTAGCCCATTTGAAATAGAAAGATATATAACAGCTACAATAATATTAGTAGACAAACTTGATAATACTAATAAAATAGCAGCTCCAGCTAGCCCAATAACCTCGAACATTTTACGACCTACATTATCTCCCAGTTTTTTAGCAAATGAATCGGCTAATTTGCCGCCAAGGGGATAACAAAACATAGCTACAATATAAGGCGCTACTAAAAGCAGACCGGCTGTTTTCATTGAAAAACCACGCCCAATGGCAAAATAAGTAGGCAACCAAGTCATAAACATAAAGAATAGATAGTTACTTGCGAAATAAGAAAGAGCAACAATCCATACAGATGGTGTTGAATAAATATCTTTGGCAACAACTTTGGCAGCATCCCCAGTAATTTCCTTGTTTACCTGGCCTGATTTAATATACTCTAATTCCGCCTTAGAAAGCCTGTGATCATCCTCAGGCCTGTCTTTACCAAACTTCAACCAAACAAATGTCCATATAGGGCCTATAAGAGCAAATATCCAAAAAACTGACTTCCAGCCAAAACTTGCCATGATAAATGGTGCAGTTAACATGGTAAGAGCAATACCCAACGGTGTGCCAATCATAACGATGCCCTGTGCTAAACCAACTTCCTTCTGAGGCATCCATCTTGACATCAACGTACCATTAGAAGGTAGAACAGTACCTTGACCTACACCAGTTAAGGCACGAACGATGATAATCATTCCAAGTGATGCAACGAATGGCGTTAAGAAAACAAACACTGACCAGAAAAGAACACCGAATATTAAGACTCTGGTAGTACCAAATTTATCGGCTAACGGGCCAGATGGAAGCATTGTAAGACCATAACCTATAAAAAATGCTGTAGAAGCCAAACCAAACTGGGTAGCATTCCAACCAAATTGTTTCATAAGTACGGGTCCAACATATGAAAGACTCGATCTGCCAAGATACATAGCAGCATAAACAAAAACCATCATAAATGCAATAAACCATCGCTTATTACCAATTTCTGAACTCATTGTCTTTTTTACTTCCTTCCTACTTAAAAATTTCACATTATTATAATAATTGAAAATATTAGCATAAATCTTGCTGAAAATTTATTAAAATGTAGAAATTATCATAATATTGTGATAAAATTTACATGAACATACTGTAAAATTTGTAAAACTAAGTATATACTTAAGGGGGAATATCCATGAACTTAAACCAATTATATTATTTTAAAAAACTGGCTGAACTACAACATTTCACTAAAGCTGCTCAAGAGCTGTATATAACACAACCCACTTTAAGTGGCTCCATTTCATCTTTGGAAGAAGAGCTTGGTATTAAACTTTTTGTTAAAAATGGTCGAAACGCTAAACTGACAAAGTATGGAAAACAATTCTATCATTATGTGTGTGCATCTCTAAATGAACTAGAAAAAGGAATTGATTATGTGAAAAAAGAAACTGGAAATATCGCTGGAAGTATTGATATAGGGTGTGTCCCAACATTATATAATTTTTTGCCCAAGGCAATTAACCGATTTTTAAAAACTCTAAATGCCAAAACAAAATTTAATATCTTCACTAATGTGACATCGGAAATTGTACAAGGTATTAAGTCCGAAAAATATGACATTGGATTTTGCTCTTTTTTGGAAAACGAACCTGATCTTGAGTTTATTCCGATTATATCTCAGGAATTTATTCTCATTGTAAACGTTAATCATACTTTGGCAAAAGAAAAATTCGTTAATCTCAAAGATATCCATAATTATTCTCTAATCACCTACCGGGATAATCTATCCATTGGAAAATCCGTTAAAAAACTTTTAAAGCCCTTTGGTTTACGTGCAACATATGCTTTTGACGATGAAGTTGCCATTGGTGGGATTATGTCTTCTACAGATAAAGTTGGCATAGTTGCACACACTCCGTATTTACTTCAATTTCATAATTTAAAGCTCATTAAGTTGGACATGCCATCCAAATTCAATGCACACATAGTATACATGTGTTATGGTAAAAAACATTATCACACCATACCTGTAAAGACATTTATAAGCTATATAATTAAAAAGGAGAAAAAGCTATAGGATCAGGACTGCCAATTGGCATGCATTTTTTCCAGAGGAACCTTTATCAACACACCTGCCCCCATATATGCATAGATTTCAAATCCCCTTTTACACTGAAATACACATTCCAAGCAGGGATCTTCATCACAATACGCATAGGCATCTTCATCCGCCAACGCAAATATAAAAGATGTTTTTTGGGGATTTGTCACATACTTTATCTGTCCCCCTGTAAAAGTTTTAATATAAATCCATTTTATTGAAACATTCCTTTTTTTTATTTTCCAGAAAACTTCTACTGCATTTTCGTTGTATCCCCCCGTTATTTTATAATCAATCAACACACACTCTGAAACTTCTGAAGGAGATTTAGCATCCAATAACTGCATTTTTTCGCCACAGCAAGTAAGGATTTTTCCTTCCCCAGCACCAAACAGCTGAAAAAGATTTTTACAATGTTTACAATAATAGAACACTATCTCTTGACACATAACTCCAGGTTTTACAGTCTCTTTAGATCTCCTTGGCCCAAATTCCTGTTCTCGCAAACTAATTCCTCCTTATGCATACGTAATTTTAAATCTTCCCTCAATAAATTCTTTTTCACTTTTCCACTATCAGTTCTAGGAATTTCACCTATAATTTCCAATCTTTCTGGCCAATACCTTTTGGGAATCCTTTTCTGTTTCAAGTACTTTAAAAGTTTTTTTAACGTTAAAGATCTCTGTTCTGACTTCAATACAACATAAGCACAAATCCGTTCGCCAAGCCGCTCATCAGGCATCCCTATCACTGCCTGATCCTGAATCATTGGACACTCGACAATATAGCTGCCAATAATATTGGGATTAAGATTTTCTCCTCCCCTGATAATCATGTCTTTCTTTCTTCCTACTATTTTAATATTGCCATCTTCATCGCCGACACATAGATCGCCGCTGTAGAACCACCCTTCATCGTCCAATACTTTATCCGTAGCTTTTTTGTTATTAATATATCCTACAAATACATTGGGTCCACGAGATACTTCTTCCCCAACTGTTCCTGGAAAAACATCTTGCCTATTCTCATCTACGATACGAACTTCTACTCCCTCTACAGGTCTTCCTGAAGTACTTCCCATCAATTCCAAAGTTTCATCTAATCTCACAAATGCATGAGGAACGCTTTCTGTAGAACCATAGACTTCACACAGTTTAACACCATATTCATAAGCTCTTCGAACCATATTCCCAGGCACTGGAGCCCCCCCGCAAAGATAAAATTTTAACGAATTAAGACGCAGCCCCTCATTTTCCATATCATTTAAAATATCATATATAAAAGGGGTTGAACCCATTGAATAAGTGCATTTTTCCGCATTCATAAGTTCAATTGCCTCTTTACTCTTAAACCTACTCTGCAAAATAACCTTTGCTCCAATAAACATAGGGGCAATAATTCCATGGTGAAATCCAGTAGCATGGTTTAACGGTGCAGGCATAAACATAACATCATCTTTAGTAAGACTTAATTCTCTGTTAAAATATCTTTCGCTAAATATTATGTTGTTATGTGTAAGCATGACCCCTTTTGTGTGCCCGGTAGTCCCTGAAGTAAAAAGAACAGCTGCAACATCATTACTATTGACTTTAACTTCATCTGCTAAAGTAGTATAAGTAGAAAGAATTTCTTTCAAAGTAACATTTTCACTTTTTTTCGTTTTAAGATTATCCAACAACACAACATTACTTAAACTTTTTATATATTTTTTAGCCGATATAATCGATTTTTCATAATCGGTCTTATGATACAATGTTGGACAAATAAAAATTTTACTCTCAGTAAGATTCAAAAGATAAACAACTTCTTTTTCGTCATAACACATACCAATAGGATTAATTACAGCACCTACTTTCATACATGCAACAACAATCAGAACAAATTCACTCCATACAGGTATCTGAAAAGAAATTACATCTCCTGGCTCAATACCAACCTTAATAAAATAAGAAGCAATAGCCCCCGCCTTTTCGTCTATCTCCTTATAGGTGTACCGGTATCCTCTATCATCTACAACAAATTCTCGATCCGCATAATCTTTCACAGATACATTCCAATAATCCAGAAGAGTTTTATCTCCCCAGTATCCCATTTTTTCATATATTTTTTTTCGACTGCTATTTATCTTAATTTGACCTATCATAGCCCTTTATCTCCTTATAAGAAAGAACACAGCTTGAAACATTCTTCAATTATAGGTTTTTTATTGAACGAACTTCTTTAATTAATGCTGGAACCATTTCAAATACATCACCTACTACACCATAATCCGCTACTTCAAAAATCGGCGCAGATTCATCTTTATTAATTGCTATAATAGTATCTGAAGAACTCATTCCCGCAAGATGTTGCACTGCTCCAGAAATTCCACATGCAATATAAACTCTTGGTGAAACAGTTTTACCAGTCTGTCCTACTTGCTTTGATTGGGGAACCCAGCCCGAATCCACAGCCGCTCTTGATGCTCCCACGGCTCCTCCCAGTAAATCGGCTAGTTCTTTAAGCATTGCAAAATTTTCCGGTCCTTTCATTCCCCTTCCACCAGACACAATATACTCCGCTTCCTCCAGTTTAACTCCAGCATCTTCCGTAGATTTAATAAAATCTATTACTTTTGTAAGAGCAGAAACTTTATCCATCCTGATATTTTCTGTAATTATTTTGCTAATATTGTTCTCCTCTTTTTCCGGTTTTTTAAAAGCACCTGGCCTTACAGTACCCATCTGAGGACGTGTGCCACTGCATAGAATCTGAGCATAGAGATTACCTCCAAAGGCAGGCCTTTCCCATACAACATTTGCATTATCCTCATCTACACTTAACGCTGTACAATCCGCAGTAAGACCTGTCCTCAGACTAACTGCAATTTTAGATCCAAGTTCCCTTCCCCTTATAGTGGCACCTATTAAAATGGTATTTGGCCTATATTTATGACATAATTTTAAAAATGCATTTCCATAGGAATCAGAAGAATAATTTTTATACTCTTCTCCCTGAACTACATAAATTTTATCTGCACCGTAACACTTTGCACCATCAATTGCCTTATCGACATTGCTTTCAATAACCACTGCACATAATTTCTGTTTGAGCCTATCTGCCAGTATCCTTCCCTGCCCCAAAAGTTCAAATCCAACATTTTTTGGCTGCCCTTGAAAGCATTCTATAAATACCCATATATCTTTATATTCCTCAAAACTCATAATTAAAAATCCCCTTTATAATAATTTTGATTCCACAAGCTTACCCACTAAAACTTTCGCCGTTTTTTCCGGATTTACAGCTTCCATTATTTCACCACTGGACTGACGCTTTGGTGTAAAAGTTGCTTTTACCCTTGTAGGCGAACCATTGAGTCCAATTTTAGTAGTATCGATATCGGGCACATCCGTCAAGTGAATCTCCTCTATTTCTGCTTTTAACGAGTCTATTTTCCCCCTAATAGTTGCATACCTCGGTTTATTGCTTTCCTTAGTCAAAGTACAGAGAACCGGTAATTTTGTTTCCACCACTTCTATACCTTCCTCCACCTGACGCTTTACAATACATTTACTCTCACTTATTTCAATATCAAGGACATAACTCAGTCTAGAAATTCCCAGATGCTCTGCAATGCTTGAACCTGTCTGTCCTGTATCTCCATCAATTGCCTGTTTTCCCACAAGGACAAAATCAAAGGACCCTAATTTTTCAATTACCTTAGATAAAATATAACTAGTAGCATAAGTATCTGAACCACCAAAGGCCCTATCCGTAACTAAATATGCTTTATCGGCACCCATAGAAAGAGCTTCCCTTAAAACTTCCTTTGCATGGTCAGGCCCCATAGAAATTACAGTGACCCTTCCACCATATCTGTCTTTCAATTTAAGAGCTTGTTCTAAAGCATTTTTGTCAAATGGGTTTAAAATACTTGGAACTCCTTTACGAATGAGAGTATTTTTTACTGGATCAATTTTAATTTCCGTCGTATCAGGAACCTGCTTAACGCAAACAACAATATTCATCTTGCTTCCCCCTTATTTATATTCCCTTTCTAATACACCTGCTATAGTCATTCTTTGGATTTGATTAGTTCCTTCAAAAATCTGAAATACTTTACAATCTCTCATAAGCTTTTCTACAGGGTACTCTTTGCTATATCCGTATCCGCCAAAAATTTGGACTGCATTGGACGTAACTTCTTGAGCACAATCAGATACAAAAGTCTTAGTAATAGCACCTTCCTTACGAACAAGATTTCCATTGTCCATTAACCGCATAGTATTATTTACCAATACTCTAGATGCCTCTATTTTAATTGCCATATCAGCCAGCATCTGCTGTACCATCTGAAATTTAATAATAGGCTTGCCAAATTGTTTTCTTTCTTTTGCATATTTTATAGATTCATCTAAAGCCCTCTGCATAATACCTACTGCTAAAGTGGCAACGAAAGCTCTGGATAGATTAAGTGCATTTAATGCCAGTTTAAATCCGCCCCCATCTTTTCCCAGCATATTGGATGCAGGGACTCTGACATCTTCAAAAATGACATCCGTAGTATTTGATAAGCGGAGTCCCATTTTATCTTCATGTTTTCCAATAGTAATTCCCGCTGTATCTTCATCAATAATAAATGCCGAAATTCCATTATGTCCTGCTTCCGGATCAGTTTTGAAAAATCCTACAAACAATGAAGCCAAGGCTCCATTTGTGATAAATGTCTTAGAGGCATTTAAAATATATTCATCTCCGTCTTTTACAGCAGTTCCCCTAATAGCTGCAGGATCTGAACCTGCATTGGGTTCAGTAAGTGCAAAAGATGCAAAATTGCCTTTCCCAATAACATCAGCAAAATACTTGCCCTGTTCAGGAGTACCGGAAAGAATCACATTTCTTAAAGCAACAAATGTAGTAACAAAAGTAATTGCATAACCTGCATCAACCTTTGCCAGCTCTTCAAAAATCATAGCCGTAGTCTCATAGCTTAAACCAGTTCCACCATAACTCTTAGGGATTTCAAGCATATGAAGCCCCATATCAAAAGAACACTTAAACATTTCTCTGGGACATTCGCCTTTTTCATCTAATTCCTGAATATATGGCTTAATTTCATTTTCTGCCATCTCTTTTACAAGAGCAATTAATTCTTTCTGCTCCTTGGTATACAATAAGCTCATTAATTTTCCACCTCTCATTATTTTTCAAGCAGTTCTAATTCTCTTTTAGATCCCAAGTGTATATATTGAATGTATTTCATAATATCTTTTCCATGTAATAACTGCTATTTTAGATACAGCAAGGCTTCCGGATCAAATTCTTGCATATAGCCGAATAAGTCCGGATTAACTCAAAAATACTTTCACAAAGCATTTCTACTTTGGAACTAAAATATTTTTTCCACCTTGCAAATTATAATAAGAAAATTAATCAATAACACCGCCACTTGCAATTAATTTTCTCGCAGCCGTTAATCTTTGAACCGATCTAGGTCCCTCTTCTAACCACATTGCACGACAATCACGATACATTCTTTCTACCGGTCCATAAGGATTGTCTTCAAAATATCCAATACCACCAAATATCTCCAGACAATAATCAGACACTAATTTTACGGTATTTATACTATGAAGCTTACACATAGCTGCTTTCATTTCAATATCTTTACCTTCTTCATAATCTTTAGCAAAATTATAGATCATCATTCTCAGTGCAAATATTTCAGTACCCATATCTGCAATCATCTGCTGTATTGCTTGTCTTTTAACCAACGGTTTACCAAATGTGACTCTGTCTTTTGCTCTCGCAATAGCCATTTCCAGCATCCTTTGTGCCATGCCGAGATTACTCACTGCTATATAAGCCCTTGACACAGATAATGAGTGTATTGCCACCTTAAGTCCGTCTCCTTCTTTACCAAGTAGATACTTCTTGTTAACTCTCATATTGGTAAATTTTAATCCTGCATGCCCGGCACCGCGACATCCCATCATATGAGGCATAGGAACGACTTCATAACCAGGAGTATTAACTGGTACAAAGAAAGCAGATAATCTCTTATCATTAGGAGCATCTGGATCAGTAACAGTAATTACATATGCAAATTCACAACAATCTGTATGAGAAATCAAAGTCTTTTCACCATTTATTATGTAGTCATCACCATCTCTTACAGCCCTTGTATGCAAATCTGCACCTGTACCACCCGTTTTTTCCGTTAAAGCAAAGCAGGTAAAAATTGTCTTGTCCTGAAATTTGTCCATATATTCATCTTTCAATTCTCTATTTCCAAAATCATCGAGAATTCTCCAGTTCATATCTACTGCATAATGAAGGTGCATACGCATTCCTCCTGGTCCCCTGCTGAACTCTTCCTGTACTTGTAATATCTGCAATGGGCTCAATCCCCATCCACCATATTTCTCCGGCAACGCACATCTATATAAATTGTTTTGAATTGCCAGGTCAAAGAATTTCTGAGGGAACTTATTTGTTACCTCAACTTCTTTCTGAATTTCCTCAAAAGGACCTTCAGCTAAAGCTCTCACCTGCTTTAAGTATGCTTTGAATTCGTTTTCGCTTAATTTTGACACCTTACTACCTCCCTGATATTTTGTAAAAACTTCTATGCTTCCATTTTAGTTAAACGTTTATTATATTTCCAATAGTTACTAATTATCATTTTTGTCACTATCAATAGTTATTAACTATAATTTTGAGGGAAAGACATACTTATCTAACATACACAAATAGCCAAAAATAGGAGACTGCCATACAAGACAAATCAAAATTATAAAAATAGAGTACTGTAAAGTTATTTTAAAAAATAACTTTACAGTACTCCTTTTCTCAAATAATCAAAAATTACACTTGTACTTTTTTATCTGATAATTTTCTCCTAGATATAGGTACTATAGGTCTCACTTGACTTGTCAATAAAATAATTGCACCCAGTATAGATATGCCTGCACCCAGATACAAAGCACTTGAGTATCCATAACTATCAACTATTATCCCTGTAAGCAACGGAGCTGATATACCTCCTATTGTAGCGAAAGTCGCATAAAGTCCAGTAATTTTTCCTGCATCTTTGGAAGAGAAGATCATAGGCATAGAATAATACCCTCCCATTGTTAAACACAATATACCATTTGATATGGATATAAGTACAACTGCGGAAATAGGATCTGATGCCCTGGAGCCCAATACAAGTAATATTCCTGCCCCCACCATTCCAATAAGTGGAAATAATTTTCTACCCATATTATGCCCAAATTTCTTAGCTGCTTTGTCTGCTAGCCATCCCCCAATAGGATATGTAAAAGTTGCAACAATATAGGGCATCATCGTATAAATAGCACTTGCTCCCATTTCAAATCCCCTTCCTTTTACAAAATATGTAGGAAGCCACGTCATAAACAGATAAAATAAATAATTGGTACAGAAAAATGACAATGCACCTGTCCATACAGACAGCGTAGAAAATATGTCCTTATAAGTGAGATCATTATCTTCATTTGGACTGGAGCTGTCATCCGATGTCTTCTTCCTTATATACGTCAGTTCTTCCTTACTTATTTTAGCATAATCTTCTGGCCTGTCCTTTCCAAATTTCCACCAAATAACTACCCAAATTGGTGCTAGAAATGCAAATGAATGAAATACCATCTGCCAACTCCATATTTTAATAATCCAAGCCGAAAGCGGCATTGCACATGCAATACCCATGGAAACACCCATTATACTTATACCCCATGCCAGTCCCGATTCTTTTTTAGGTACCCATTTTGCAATAATTGTAGACATGGCTGGAAGTGAAACACCTTCACCCATCCCCATCACTATACGTATTACAACCATAAGGCCTATTGTTGATCCAAATGGAGTAAGGAAAACAAATACGGACCACCATATGGCTCCAAACATAACAACTCTTCCGCCACCAAAACGATCTGCCAGCCATCCTCCTAAAATCTGAGTACAAGCATATCCAATAAAAAAAGCTGTGGAAACTAAACCAAATTCACTGGCATTCCATCCAAAATAATTTATCATTTCCGGACCTGCCATAGACATACAGGATCTATCCATATATAAGATTAAATAACATAACGTCAGTAATAGAACGATTCTCCATCTTTTATTTCCAATTTTTATATCCATTTTACTCCTCCTAACATTCTTAAATTTAATAATTCGTCATTTTAAATTTTACTTAAACATCTGTTTTATTTCCAATAGTTACTAATTATTGCTTTTATTGTTATTAATAGTTATTAACTATAATTTGATAGAGAGATATACTTGTCCAATATAAACAGATAGCTAAAAATTAGTATTTTCCGAAAAAATAAAAAAACCTCAAGAAGAGTATTATTTTAAAATTTTACAAACTATGACTTGTCAAAATATAAAAATAAGGCTCACCCTATTAGGCAAGCCTCACTTACAATTTAATTCTATTTAGATCACACTTCATCACTCATTAGTCGTCTGGCAAATAACTTGGAATGCTTAATTTTATCATCCGTTATAAAAACAGATCTATAACCAAGATCTCTTTCAGCAAGCATTCCAATATATTTTAATTGAGTAAGAATACAATATTTCATTTCATACCTCTCTTTCAAATAACTTATCACGAAATGTAACTTGCTAAGGCTACTGAAAGTAATTTATTTTTTATCATATCAGTCCTTGAAGTCATTATAATTGGTATTTTCGCTCCCATTACTGCTGCTGCTACATCTTTATGTGCATAGTATGTAAGTGCTTTTGTCAAAACATTACCTACCTGCAAATTAGGTGCTACAAGGATATCTGCTTTTCCTGCAACCTCACTTTTAATTCCTTTATGCTTTGCTGCCTCCAGTGATATTGCATTATCCAATGCAAAAGGTCCATCAATTACTGCATTTTTTATTTGATCTCTGTCACCCATTTTGCTTAGTATTGCAGCCTCTACTGTATCTTGTATTGTTGGGTTTATTATTTCAAGTGCGGATAGCAGAGCTACCCTTGGTTTTTTATATCCTATTTTTCTTGCTAGTGATACTGCATTTTCTATGATTTGCTTTTTTTCATCCAAATTAGGTTGTATTGCCATAGCACAATCAGTCAGTAATTGAAGCCCTTCTCCAAACTCCTTGTCAAAGACTGAGATCTGACTTATCAATCTACCCGCATTCAATCCATTTTCTTTATTAAGCACTGATTTTAGAAATGTACTTGTATGCAGCAGTCCTTTCATTATTATATCTGCCTCACCTTTTACTATAAATTCCACTGCTTTTTCTACAGCTTTTCTATTGTCAGGCTCATCAATTGTTTCACATAATAGTCTCTTATTATTTTTAATTGCTATTTTTTCTATTTTTTCTTTATCTCCTACAAGTATAAATTCTCCTAATTTAAGTTCTGTAGCCTTTTCAACTATTTCCAATATATCCAAATCCTCTGCTGCAGCTACAATGATCCTTTTCTTTTTTCCCCATCTTTTTGATTTAATTTGCTCTATTAAATCATTAAGATTTTTTATCATTTTTCTTCCCCCTAAGTACCACTTTGCTTTTTCTTCACCCTTTAAACACCTTAGATAGAATACGTTCAGCAAGCAAATAATTTTTTCCTTTAAGCTTAGCTGCTGTCCCTATTATTTTATTTTACAAATTACAAGTAAAAAATGCTACCTCCTTTGAAAATTATTTTCATTAGAGATAGCCCTTTAATTTTAAAACGATTCAATTTTCTCATTGCAAAAGCAATCATATCTGACTTGTGACAATATATGAATGAATTTCTTTATCGCTGGATTATTATTTGATTTTCTCCAGGCTGCAATAACATCAAAAGAATATTGTTCTCCTTTAAGTGGTATAAAACAAATTTTTTTGCTTGCATTAACCTTGAGCTTTTGTGGTACAATTGCAACACCATATCCCGCTTCGACCATTAATAATGAAGAATTTATACACTTATATCGAATCTTCCTATCTTGGGATAATTTTTCCGAATTAAAAATCTCATTCACAAATGTAGCATATCCATTAAAATCATCATTTGAAGGCATCAAAATACGTTCTGAATTCAGTTCATGAATCGTAACATTTCGCTGCTTAGCTAAGGGATGATCATTACATACTACGGCGCAAAGAACATCTTCATATAGCTTGTACGTATTGCACCAGGATAGAATATCTTTATCAAAATTAACTGTCAGGATTAAATCGAAATCACTATTTTTAAGTTTTTGAGCTAATTTTCCATATTCACAAGCCATTAATTTTAGTTCAATATGAGGATAATGTTTTTTAAATAGCTGTATAGATAATACAAGGATATCTTTAGTATGTGCATATAAATAACCGATCCTCAATTCTGCTTTAATCCCATATACTGCCATCTTTACTTTTTTCATACCTTCATCATATCTGTTTACAATAGCAATAGCCTCTACTAAAAATAATTTTCCTATTGCAGTCAACTCAACACCATGGTGATTTCTTGTCAATAAAGTTAAGCCAATTTTTTTCTCCAATAAAGCGATGTGCTTACTAAGTACAGATTGTGTAATATAGAGCTGCTGTGCTGTTATACTAAAATTCAAGTTTTTAGAAAGCACAATAAACTCACGTAATAAGCTAATTGGCATCTCTTATTTCCCCTCTTTATACTTTAAATATTGCCTTATAACAATACATTCTTTTGAAATAGTTTACATTAGTTTGTATCTTAAAAGGCTCCTTCATTATCAAGATATCAAAATCGATACTTGTAATCAATTTTAAATTATTATATAATTGATTCAAAAATGGAATAGGTGAGTTATGATGACAGAAGAACAATTAAAATATTTTGTAACCATAATAGACACGGGCAGTTACATGGAAACCGCCTTAGAGTTAAATATTGCCCAATCTTCTGTCAGCAAACAAATACAGGCACTGGAACGTGAATTAGGTGTCCAGCTTTTTAATCGCCGCCGCAGGCATGTAAAATTAACGGAGGAAGGAAAACAATTATTACCCCAGGCCCGACATATATTAGGTGAGATCTATCATCTAAAATACATGGCAAAAAAACTACAACCTGGATACAAATACAGAATAACAGTATTAACTCTGCCTATAATGAGCTGTTTCGGCTTTCACATTCCAGTAAGCAGATTTGAATTGGAAAACCCTTCATTTATAATTAACCTCAAGGAATTGGAAGAGCCTCAATTATTTCGTAAATTGCTAGGCAATAATTTTGACATAGCATTGACCTATTGGGATGAACAAAACTTAACCAACGGCAAAAACCCGTTTGTCCCTGTTTCAACGGATAAAATTGTCCTGGCAGTTCACAAAGACAATCCCCTGGCAAAACTAGACCACATTACCCCGGAACAATTAAAAAATATCCCTCTTATGCTGATGGAAACCTATACATGCATATCCCATCTATGCATGGCTTTTTTCGAAGAACATCATATTGTCCCGAATATTATATTTAGAGGAAGACCTGAAACTATTTTAGGCGGTGTGGAAGCTAAACTTGGTTCTGCTTTAATAGCACGTAAACTGGCCAGCCAATTACTAGCTAACAATGTTGTCTTAATACCTATCTCCCCCAGTATTCCAGCTACATTGGGAGCTGTTATAAACAAACACAGTCAAAAAAATCCCAAGGTCAGAGAATTAATTAAAATGTTAATTGATAGAAACAATGAATGATCATTATCCTCCTATAGCCGTCATGTTTCTCTTTACATACTCTCCCTTCTCCAGATTATGTTCCTTAGGCTTGTTGTTAATTGAGTCAATTATTATTTTTTTCAAATTTCCTCCATTTCTCAGTGCCGATTTCAAATCTATTTCATAATCTGAAAGGAGGCAGTCTTTGAGCTTACCATCTGCTGTCAATCTAACTCTGTTGCAATTTCTACAGAACTTATGGGAAACAGGACTTATAAGTCCCACCCTACCTCTCCCATCAGGTAATTTATAGTATTCAGCTGGCGATGACACATCTTTTCTTTCAATTTTTTTTAATTCTTTAACTTTCTCCAAAACTATCCTATTTGATATAAATCTATCTAGCGACCAATTCTTTGTCCGTCCAATGGGCATAAGCTCAATAAATCTGACATCTATTTTCTCATATTTTGTTAGATTGACAAAGCTTTCTATTTCACTGTCATTAAATCCGCTGATCAAAACTGTATTTAATTTTATCGGCGCAAGTCCCACTTTCCTAGCTTCTTCAATTCCCTCAAGAACATCTTTCAGGCATCCTCCCCTAGTTACATCATAGTATTTCTTCTGATCTAAAGTATCCAGACTAACATTTACCCTATTGAGGCCTGCATTTTTTAAATTTCCGGCATACTTTTTGAGAAGTATTCCATTTGTAGTCATGGCAAAATCTTTAATTTTATTTAACTTGCCTATGTTTTCAATTAGATTTATGATGCCCTTTCTAATTAGAGGTTCTCCTCCTGTTATTCTTATTTTTTTTATTCCCAGTGACACAAAAATTTTTGCCAGTTTATATATTTCCTCCAGCCTCAATATCTGATCATGTTGTATCTTTGTTATACCTTTTTCAGGCATACAATATCTACATCTGAGATTGCATAAATCTGTAACGGATATTCTCAAATAATTTATGTTTCTTTCATATGAATCCATCATATTATTCCTCCATCACGTGACTCCTATACTCACGAATCTTTAAACATCCACCAAAATTAATATATCTATCTAAATATTGTTTAATCGTTTTCAATAGATGATAAACATCTTTTAAACAATTATCCATTTAATTTAGTAAATCATAATTTGTACCTGCAATCAATTTAAAATTATTATATAATCGATTCAAAAACGGAATAGTTAAAATATTTTACTATCGTAATAGGCATCATAAATTATTCATTTTTGGAATAAGCAATCACTTTTTTTGAATTGGAAATTGAATTTATAAGATGTTATGCTAAATTTAGATAATGACTTTACTCACAATATTTGATAATTATCTAAAATTATTTATCAGTAAAGGAGGCAACTAAATGGAAGAACAAAAAACAAATAAAAAAGATTTTCTCAGCGCAACAAATATAACGGGAATTACATCAGCCCTAAATGGTTCAAGGGAATTAATTCAAAATGAGTCATCACAAGATGATGTATCATCCTCTACTAAAACTGTAAAAACATGCTGCAGAGCATGTATCTCCAACTGTGGTGTTATTGCCCATGTCAAGAACGGCAGAGTAGTCAAGCTTGAAGGCGATCCTGAAAATCCTATGAGCAAAGGATCCATGTGTGCCAAAGGACTTTCCGGCATACAAGCTCTTTATAATCCAAATCGTAATAAGTATCCAATGCTGAGAGTGGGCAAGCGAGGTGAAAATAAATGGAAGCGTATTTCCTGGGATGAAGCCATTGATATTCTCGCCAAGAAACTTATGGAAACACGTGAAAAGTATGGAGCAGAAGCTGTACTCTGTTCTACTGGAGGAGGTGGAAATCCTGAATTTTGGAGTATCGCCAGATTTTGTAATGTATTTGGTACTCCCAACTGGTTTGAACCCGGTTGTGCTCAATGTTATCTGCCGCGTATTCTAGCCAATAATTTGATGTATGGTGGTTCTGACTACAGTATTGCCGACTCAAATTGCCTGGAAATTTACTATGCCGATGATACACCAATGAAATGCTTGGTCTTGTGGGGAGCAGCTCCTTCCTACTCCAGTCCTGCAATGGGCGGAGGTGCCGTTGCAGACCTTCGTGCCAAGGGAGTAAAAACCGTTGTAATCGATCCCCGTATGACACCAGATGCAGCTAAAGCTGATGTTTGGTTACCTATAAGACCGGGGAGCGACGTGGCACTACTACAGGCCTGGACTCGCTATATCATTGATAAAAAACTTTACGACAGTGATTTCGTCCTGAAATGGACAAATCTGCCTTATCTGGTGGATGTCAAGACCAAGATGTTCTTACGTTCTAATAAAAGCAATGACCCTAATGTTCCAGATACTTTTATGGTGTGGGATACAAAAACCAATTCAGCTAAGTCCCTAGCCTATCCCTGGAATAATGATCTGTCTCCTGCACTGGAGGGCAGCTTTAGCGTAAATGGAGTTGAATGTAAAACCGGATTTCAGCTTTTAAAGGAGAGAGTGGAACCCTATACTATTCAAAAGGCGGCAGAAATATGCTGGCTTAACGCAAGTAAAATTGAAGAGGCCATTAATATATATGCACAAAATTCTCCTGCAGGTCTCTGCCTTGGCGTTGCCACCGATCAAAGCCCCAATTCAGTACAGGCAGCCATGGCAGCAATTATTCTCAATGCGCTGATGGGCAACATCGAAAGGCCAGGATCACTGATGCAGCGCTTTAAAACAAGCGGTGTTATTCCCGGTGATGCTGCTGTCTCAACCTATATTGTACCAGCTGCCCGTAAATTGCTTCCAGCGGAACAACTCAAAAAGCGTCTGGGCGGCAACGAATACAAAGGACTTCTATTCTGGTGGGCAGGACACCCTGGCAGTGTCAAAGAGGCAATCCTGACTGGAAAACCTTATAAACCAAGAGTCTGGATTGAGCGTTCCGGCAATAAGTTTGCCAATGTAGCCGAGAGTAAGTCATGGGTTCCCGCTATTAAAGAGATGGAGTTTGTTGTGCATATGTATATGTACCCTACTTCATTCTCCAATTATGCAGACATGCTCCTTCCTGCAGCAGAATGGCTGGAGACGGATATGCCCGTGGAGTCCTGTAATAAAGTCTTTGCTAGACAAGCAGTTACCCACCTTTGGGAAACCATGGATGAAACATTATTCTGGTCCAAACTGGCAAAACGCTGTGCAGAACTTGGACATGAAAACTGCAGGAAAGCATTTGATGAAGAATTTATGGGAAACGATCTTCCTTACTGGAAAGATATGAATGAACTTCTAAATCGCTGTACAAGCGCCTTTGATATGACATGGGATGAATTTAAGGAAAAAGCTCCTTTTGAGTTCCTTCCTAAAAACCAGTGGAAACAGTATTATGTCTACAAGCAGAAGGACCCAAAGACAGGCAAGCCAAGAGGATTCGATACACCTTCCAAGAAAATTGAACTCTATTTGGAGAGTCTCATTACCTTAGGAAGAACGGGAATGCCTTACAGTACTTGTGAACTGCCTCCTGCTTCAAAAGACTATGACCCGCTGCCATACTACCTGGAACCTTCTGAAAGTCCTATTGAAGACAGTGAGCTTGCTAAAAAATACCCTTTGGTTATGACCAATGGGAGACTCCCATTTTATCATCATTCAACCTTGAGAAATGTTCCATGGCTGCGTGAAATGTACCCCGTTCCTGAGATCTGGATTCACCCGGAAGCTGCAAAAACCTACGGCATTTCCCATGGAGACTGGGTATGGGTGGAATCACTAAGAGGCAAGATCAAGGCAAAAGCCAATGTGACAAAGGGCATAAATCCTGGTGCCGTATATATGGAACGTTTTGTTTTCCCCGAAAATTACCATACTGAAACAGAAGGATGGCGTGAAATGAACGTCAACGTACTTTCAAAATCAACTGCTCCATACAACGATGTTGTGGGGACCTACACTTTAAGAGGATTTCTCGTAAGGGTTTCAAGAGCTGAGGACGGTCCGCCAAAAGGAGTCTGGACTAAACCTGAACAGTTCAAGGCATGGCTCCCTCAACCATCCGATCCTACGGAGGTGGTTAAATAATGAAACAAAATGTTTTGGTAATTGATTTAGACAGGTGTATCGGCTGCTATGGATGCAGTGTAGCATGTAAAATGGAGAATGAAGTTGCACTGGGTTCTTCGAGAAATAGAGTACTGACCATAGGTCCTACAGGAACATATCCGGATGTACAGATGTATTGGCTGCCGGTTATGTGCCAGCAATGTGCTGATCCTGCTTGTGTCAAAGTCTGTCCTACAGGTGCATGCTATAAACGCAGTGACGACGGTGTCGTTCTCATTGATCAGGAAAAATGCATAGGCTGCAAGAGCTGTCATAGAGCCTGTCCTTATGAAATAAACAACTTCAACAACGAAATGAGAGTAATGGATAAATGTACTCTGTGCACTCAATTGACAGAAAAAGGTGAAAAGCCTGCATGTGTAAAAAATTGCTCAGGCAGGGCCATGATTTTTGGCGATATCAATGATCCGAACAGCGATGTATCCCTGGCATTAAAAGAAGCTGGCAGTGAAAATGTATATAGTCTTCGGGATGTTGGCACTCACCCTTCTGTTCGATACATTTTGCGCCGTGACAAGTGGATTGATGTTATCCCGCAGGAGTGCAGCCAGCAGGACGGGAGGAAAAGATAGGTGAATAAGAATCCAGAGTACCTGACACTTATGAGAAACCGTGAAAATTTGTATCGTTTTTTGGAGCGCCTTTATGAATCAGAAGTGGATGAACCCTTATTTATGCAGATGAAAAACATGGACTTTCCTGTAGATTGCTGTGAAATTGAACTCAGGGAAGGATACCAAATGCTTGGAAAATATCTGGATAATCATGGTAATACTGCATTGACTGACCTAGCTGTAGATTATGCGAAAATTTTCCTTGCTGCAGGAATAGCGGAGGGTTCTGCTGCATTTCCCTATGAGTCGGTGTATACCAGTGAAAAGAAAATCATGATGCAGGATGCCCGGGATAAAGTGATGACTATATATGCAGCAAAGGGTCTGAAAAAAGATGAGGAAAAGCTGAATCTCTTTGAAGATCATATATCCCTGGAACTGGAATTTATGGCATTTCTATGTCAAGAGGCACAAGAAGTTTTGAATATACAGGATGAATCAAAATTTTTGCCCTGCTTAAAGGAACAGATGAATTTTTTAAGTAAGCATTTATTGAATTGGGTTCCAAGCTTCTGCAGTGATATAGAAAAGTATGCCCATACAGAATTCTACAAGGGGATTGGAAAAATCACCAACGGCTATTTGCACTTGGACAATACAATTCTGGAAAGTTTAACGAATTAGCTGCAAATATAATTTATAAAAAGATAGGAGGGGTAATCATTGAGTTATTATGTGAGTTCGGAAAGAATGGACAAAATAATCGATGAACTTAAAAAAGAATACAAAATATATGCTCCTAAACGCTTTGAAAATCGCGGTTGGAAGCCTAATACCGACCTAATACGCTATGCTGAAATCAATTCGGTATCAGAGATCGTCTATGATGAAAAATCTGATTTTTCACCGAAAGAAGTCTTTTACCCTATTAGTCAGACACTTCTTTATTTTACGGAAGATAAATGTATTGAGAGTAGTATTGATGACAGTAAAAATATCATTTTATTTGCCCGCCCCTGTGATATTAACGGCATCAAAAGGCTGGACACCATTTTCCTGAAAAACGGCGACAAAGAGGATAATTATTATAAGCGATTACGTGATAAAATAAAGATCTTCATGATGGAATGCCGGAAAGGATGGGATAATTGTTTCTGCGTTTCCATGGGTTCAAATCGGACTGACAACTACAGCGCAGCTGTAAGATTTGAAGACAACGGCCTGTTGATAGAAGTAAAGGATGAGGAATTTAAAAAATACTTCAGCGGGGAAACCTCAAGGGATTTTACTCCTGAATTTGTTCAGCAAAACCAAACAAAAGTAAAATTACCTAAAATAGACAATATTGATCTCTTGAAAAAAGTTTACAACTTGAAATTATGGGATAGCTTCAATACAAAGTGCATAAGCTGCGGCGCCTGTAATACAGTCTGTGGTACGTGCAGCTGTTTTGACACTACGGATATCATATACAATGAAACAAGCCGCAGGGGAGAGAGAAGAAGAGTATGGTCATCCTGCATGCTTGAAGAATTTACAACTATGGCAGGTGGACATAAAGTTAGAGAAACAGCCGGTAAAAGAATGAGATTTAAAACCCTGCACAAGGTTTATGATTACAATGCCCGTTTTGGCGGTACAGAGCATATGTGTGTAGGCTGCGGCCGTTGCAGCCGCCGATGTCCAGAGGAGATTTCATTTTCTGATACTATCAACAGTTTGAGCGATGAAATAGAAAAAATATCAAGTGAAGAACCATCATCCAGGGAGGTGAATAAATAATGACCAATATCACCTTACCTGCACCTTATAAAATTCTAGATGTGATACATGAAACCAATGCCGAATATACCTTCAGGGTTGCATATGATAAGGACAATATCAAGTACGGACAATTTTTTCAGCTGTCAATTCCCAAGGTAGGCGAGGCCCCCATATCCGTAAGCGGCAAGGGAGCTGGATGGCTTGAATTCACAATTCGAAAGGTAGGCAGACTTACAGAGGGAATTTTCGGCCTGCAGCCTAATGACACACTGTTTATGAGAGGTCCCTATGGTAACTCCTTCCCTCTAGATAAATTCAGGAACAAAGACCTGGTGGTAATTGCCGGCGGTACCGGCTTCGCTCCAGTCAGAGGCCTTTTAAACTACTTTTATGAACATCCAAAAGAGATCAAATCCGTAAATCTAATTGCCGGCTTCAAAGATATCGACTGCGTTTTGTTCGAGTATGATCTTAAAAAATTCAAAACTGTATTCAATACAATCTATACCTTAGATAATACTAAAGTAGATGGATTTGAAACTGGAATGGTTACAGCGCACATTAAAAAGATTCCATTTAATACCTTTAAAGACTATAATGTTATTATAGTTGGTCCTCCAATAATGATGCACTTTGCAGCTCAGGAGTGCCTTGCAAATGATGTGGAAGAATCCAAAATATGGGTTTCTTTTGAAAGAAAAATGTCCTGTGCAGTAGGCAAGTGCGGACACTGCAAGATAAACGAAACCTATGTCTGCCTGGAGGGACCGATTTTCAACTATACTAAAGCCAAAGATCTGCTGGATTAACTATTAAATTCTTTGGTATTGTTGGCTCCAAATTTTATACCCAAATTAATCTATGATTATTTATGTGAAAATTAGGCAAAACTTGAATCAGCTTAAATGTTAGATTTGGCAGATTCAAGTTTTGTCTATATAATAATATAAAAATAGGGGGAATTAAAAATGATTGATGTAGATAATGCTCTAAATATAATTAATGAAAATACAAAAAAGCTTCCTTTAGAAAAAAAGGATATACTATCCTGTCTTAACAAAATTTTAGCAGAGGACATATATTCCAAAGATGATCTCCCACCCTTTGACAAGTCCGCAATGGACGGATATGCTATCAAAAGTGATGATACTAGAAACTGTGATGCAGAAAACGCGGCAGAATTTGAGATCAAAGGATCAATAAAAGCAGGAGACTATTGCGAAGATGAACTAAAATCCGGTGAAGCTTTTAAAATTATGACAGGAGCGCCCCTGCCTAAAGGTGCAGATGCTGTTATAGAAATTGAAAAGGTGGAAGTTAAAGGCAGTATATTAAAAGTATCCCAAATTGTAAACAAAGATAATAATGTAGTCAAGCTTGGAGAAGAAACTAAAGTTGGTGAATTGGCACTAAATAGGGGAAGTAAGATTAGGCCCGTAGAAATAGGCTTATTGGCTTCATTAGGGTATAGTTCTGTAAATGTCTATAAAAGCCCTACTGTTGCCTTAATCATTACTGGGGATGAATTAGTCAGTATAGATAGCAAACTGAAAAGAGGTAAAATTAGAAACAGCAATGAATATTCACTAAAAGCTTTAATTAAAAATTTAGGTGCAAAAGTCTTGTCCTTAGGAGTAATTAAAGATGACAAGGACAATTTAAGAGAAAAAATTAAATATGCCTTAGAAAATGCGGATATAGTAGTCAGCTCAGGTGGAGCATCTGTTGGAGACTACGACTTTATAGACGATCTGTTAAAAGAAATAGGAGCAGATATAAAATTTACCTCAGTAGCAATCAAGCCTGGAAAACCAGTAACTTTTGCCACATATGAGGAAAAACTATTTTTTTCTCTGCCAGGCAATCCATTGTCTTTAATAACAACTTTTCAAGAACTTGTTAAACCTGCAATTGAAAAAATGATGGGTAAACAATTTGAAAATAAAGGAGAATTCCCTGTTATTTTAATGGAAGATTTTAAAGCCAAAATAGGAAGGAAAAAATATATATACGTAGAAATTAAAGAACATGATGGAAAATATTACGCTTATAAAGTAGGATCACAATCTTCCAATCATCTAATGACTATGAGTAGATCAAACGGAATTATTATTATTCCTGAAAAATGTGCAAATGTTAAGGCAGGAGAGGTCTTAAATGGAAAATTCATACTATGACATTATATGATTCTACTGAGTATAGATTAAAGATTGGAGGATGAAAGAGGAAAAATGAGTAAAAAAGAATGGCCTGATATTTTAACATTAGCGCTTGGAATTGCACTATTGCCGTCTATATGGGCTGTTATAAGTCCATATATTAGAATTTCAACGGGAGCAGTGGCTCTTATTTGTGCAGCTGTCTATGTAGCTAATGGCAATAAAATTGAAGATGGGATTAAAATTTCAATAGGTTTTTTATGTGGTGATATATGGGCTTGTTGTGCATTGAAAATGATGGACATAATGCAGTTTAATCCGAATGTGGAATTGTTTATTACCCTATTTGTTTTGGGGTTACTGGCAGTAATAATTTCAGGATTGTTTACTAAATGGATATATCTACCTGCATGGTTGTGTGGATGGGCCGTGGGTTTGACTATTATGACTGCCGACAGAATTAATAATTTAGGAAGTCTGGCTATACAAATTGGACTCTCTATGCTAGTGGGTGTATGGTATGTAGGTGCTGGAGTTGACAAATTTCAAAAATTCTTATTTAAATTATATAATAGATAAGGAAGATTTGTGTAAAATGTTATACAATAAAGTTGCAGAGAAGGAAAAAGATATAATTCGGTTATAAATAAAGCAGACATCCGCTAGTTTAGCTGGCGGATGCTTATTGTCAACCTTATCCACTAATTTCAAAAGTTTAAAAGTCATTAGCTTCTTTAATAAACTTTTGGTTTATTTCTAAATTAACGGAGCTAGCGCTATACTCACATCATTATCAATACCTATAGCAGGGGTATTCCGATTCTACATATTTGCTCATGATTTCATCACCTCATCGAAAATTTAAGTTTTTATTATCCCTCCTAAAATACTCGATCATGATCCAATCTTATTTTTATTTGTAAATCTGTTGATGTATAATCCAAAATCTTAGAATTGATAAACACCTGCAAATTATATATAATAATCATGTAGTAGAGTAAATTTAAAAAGGTCAATAAAAAAGAGGGATATTATGTCATTTGATTTTGTAGCAATAGATTTTGAAACATCCAATAATAAATATACCAGTGCATGTTCCATAGGTATTGCTGCCGTGAAAAATAACGAGATATGCAAAAAGGAATATTTTTTAATTCACCCACCGACTCTTGAGTTCAGCAGAAAAAATATATCCATCAATGGGATAACTCCAGAAGACGTTGAAAACTCACCACTTTTTCCCGATATATGGAATAATATAAGTACTTATTTTAAGGACAACCTAATGGTTGCCCACAATGCTGCATTTGACATGTCTGTACTCAAAAATTGCCTGACATTGTACAAGATACCCATGCCAGATTTTAAATATGTTTGCAGCATACCGATATCAACAAGACTATGCAGGGGTAAAAAAATAGGTAAGTCCCTAGAAGACCGCGCCAGGTATTTTGATATAGATTTAGGACACCACCATAATTCTCTCGATGACGCCATAACCTGTGCCAATTTAGTCATCGAATGTGTGAAACGCTCTCATAGGAAAAGCCTTGAATCCTTCTGCAATACATATACCAGTGTTCCAGTTAAAAATTTTAAGGATCTACATCCTAAAATAGAACTTTTCAAAAAAAGAAGCCCTATTTTTCATAATAAATTCAATACAGTTAAAATATCTGAAATTAAACCTGAGTGTGACAGTATCGATACTTCCAATCCATTCTACAATAAAACTGTGGTCTTTACAGGAGATCTAGAAAATTTAAATAGAAGAGATGCCATGCAGGAAGTGGTAAATTTAGGCGGTATATTAAAGAGCGGTGTATCAAAGAAAACAGACTATTTAGTTGTGGGAATTCAGGATAAATCCCTAGTTGACAATTCCGGAATGAGTTCTAAAGAACAAAAGGCAGCTGAACTCAAAGATCAGGGATATGATATTAAAACAATCTACGAAGATGAGTTCTTAGATATGAGCAAATATAAAACCAATAGGGAAAATATCGATATTTCCAAAAAAGTTTTAGATTTAGAATCCCTTATAGTCTTCAATAATTTAAATGACAAAATAGAAAAATTGAAAGAATGGAAATTATTGAGCCCTTCGGCAAATGATTTAAAAGACATATACTATAAAAAGAAAAGTAATATTTATAACGCTGACATTCTGGGATATATAAGCAAGACAACAAATCCTAAATGTATAAGTCAATCTTATGAAACAATTGTACTAAAGGTTGAAGATAAGATTATAAAAATAGCTCCTGCTTATCTGCTTGAAATGCAGAAAAAAGACTTTCAGCAGAATCAATAGCATGTAGCCTGTACTAAAACCTATATGGAAAGGAGAGTATAAAATTTTTACACTCCCCTTTCCATTTTAATTTAATACAGTATAAAAATTATTCTACCTGCCATATTCCATCCTTTAAAAATTCTGATGCCTTTTCCTTAGCTTTTTCCACTATATCATCATTATATCCTAAAATCCCTAAGAGTTTTATTGCATTTTGAGTTTGGGATCTTCCTTTATGTATTTTATAGTCAAAAGATATAGTATTATCCACTATCCTCTCTTGAAAGTGATAGTTGGAAAAATATTTTTCAAGTATATATGTAAGTTCTACATCGTGGGTAGCTGCCACACATATGCAATTGTTTAAGGTAAGATATTTTAGTACCTGAGAAGAAGCCGCTATTCTTTCCACCGTATTAGTTCCCCTCAATATCTCATCTACAAAGCATATGGTTGGGACGTCATCCCCTATATTGTCTATTATTCTCTTTAGAGACTTTGTTTCTACTATATAATAACTTTCATTATTGAATATATTATCTTTAAGTGCCATGGAAGTGTATATTCTAAAATAACAGCATTTGAACTCCGAGGCCAGGCAAGTATATATTGTTTGAGCCAGTATAATATTTATGGCCACTGTCTTTAAAAAGGTGGATTTCCCGGAAGCATTGGATCCTGTAATTAAAATTGAATTGTCAATTTCTATGGAATTTGGTATCGAATTTTTTATAAGAGGATGCCTCAGTTCTTTAAATATACTGACTTGAGCCTGCTTTTTACTGCATCTAATCAATTTAGGCGTCACATAATTTTGCATCCTCTCTCTATATGATGCTATGGATATGCAGCTGTCTATTACACCTACGACCTCAAATATAGCTTCGAACTCACTGCTTCTTTCTATAAGCATATCGGACATTTTTTCATAATTTATAAGTTCCACCAGAAAAAACATTCCCATGTACTCTGTAAGTATACCTGAATCCGTAGCACCTCCACTCTGACTGAAAGCTGCATTTTTTATGCTTTTTATGCCCTTAAGAGCATATCTTAGTTTTTCATTATAGCCTTGGAGTTCCTCCACCTGTTCCTTTAAAATCAACCCTGCATATTTGGCTATTTTGAGTATGTACATAAAAGCTTCAAATTTATGTACTATTTTTTTCTTCTCGCTGTAATGTTTATATATATTTACACCAAAAGATACCATGATTATAATCAATGCAGCATAGGGCTTGAAAAACAGCAGTACAATTCCCAAAATGGGTATTCCCCCCAGGATTCTATAGTAAATAAGATTTGATTTTCTCTCACTTTCTTTTTTATAAAAATAATCAGATATAAAACAGTTCCTATTTTTACCCAGTTTAGCAAGTATGTACTGTATTTTCCCCCTTTCAATTGGGTTGTCCTGAAAAAATTTTATCAATCTGTCCCTATTTTTAAGTTCTCTCTCATCGTACAGCGGTTCTCTAAGCATGTTGTATAAAAATTGTTCACCGGGGCTGCTTTCCGTGGCGTTGATGTTTTTAAAAACATCATCCATACTCAGATCATTCCATGTAATTTCATCAATAAAAAAATCACTTCTATTTTTTTCCCTCCTGTTGTTAAAATACTCAGCAATGCTATTCATATCGTCATCATTGTATTTTTCATCTTTTTCTCTGCCCCAATTACTTTTTATTCTCTCCTTGATTTCACTGTCAGATTTAAAACTTGAATAAGCTGAAAACAAGGTGCTCACTGCTATGATCAACAGTATATACACAATGATAGCTGTCATAATCATTCTCCTTTAAAACATTATATATTGAGCTTGTGTCTATCAGTCACAACTATAAACCCGACCCTAAATTTCTTGCCATTTTCTGGTATTTACTATTTTCTACATCTTTTCTGCTGCTTGAACCCAAAACAAGAAGCATACCTCCCTCCTGCCAATGAAGATAATGACATAGTGAATGAAAATTCACTTTTAAAGTATCCATTGCCCAATTATCCTTAACTCCGCCAGCAGCAATTAAATAAAGTTTTTTTGACATCTTAAGCAGTACAGAATCAACAGAAAAAAATCGGTCAATAGTACGCTTAAGCTGTGCTGACATATTAAAATAATAGAGCGGTGTTACTAAAACAACAATATGAGCTGTCAATAGATGCGGATAAACTTGTGACATGTCATCATCATATACACATTTGCCATCATTCTTAAGACAATGAGAACAGGCTATACACGGATGAATATCTAATCTTGCTGTATCAAAGCGAACTATTTCATGGCCTGCTTCTTTTGCGCCATCACAAAACTCATCGGCAAGAAATGATGTAGTTCCCTGTAAATGCGGACTTCCTGTTAAAACCAATACCTTCATCTTAATACCTCCTGATATATTATACATAATTTTATTTTACAGTTTTACACAAAACAGCTTTATTTTATTATATAACTTATTATATAATATATATACAGCGAGTAGTTTTGATAACGTAAATCCGGTTGTCAATACTACTTGCTTTTTTTTGGACATTAACTGTACGAACTTAATAAAAAGGAGGAAGATCAATTCAATGAAAGATTCAAAAACATTAAAACCTAAAACACAAATTAATATAAAGGCAATGCTGGCAGTTTTGGCATTTAGTGGGTTCTTAGCAGTATTTAATGAAACCATATTAAATGTTGCATTAAACATTCTTATGGAGGAAATGAACGTCACAGCGGGAACAATACAATGGATAGTTACTGCATATATGATGATTGTAGCTGTTATGGTACCAGTTACAGCTTTTTTAATCCAATCATTCGAATTAAAAAAGTTGTATTTGGGAGCTATGGTAATACTTTTGATTGGGACAATATGTATAGCTTGTTCTAAGACTTTCCCAATATTACTTATTTCCAGAATGCTGCAAGCTTCGGGTACTGGAATGATGATTCCCATTATGATGAATACAATACTACTTATAACACCGCAGAAAAAACGCGGTTCAGCAATGGCTATAGGTGCCTGTGCAATTCAGCTTGGGCCGGCACTTGGACCGACAATTTCAGGATTTATATTACAATTTTTCAACTGGCATGTGTTATTTATAATGTTAATTCCACTTATAATACTAGCTATGATATTTGGACATATTTATTTAGTAAATGTATCGACTCTTACAAAACCAAAAATTGATATCACATCAATTATATTATCAACCATTGGGGTTGGAGGAATTATATACAGCTTAAGTAGTCTGGACAGTGGAAATACGAAGATATTTGGTATAACATTTATTATTGGAATGATCACATTGATAGCATTTGGTAAACGCCAATTGTCCCTAAAAGAACCTATGTTGGAAATACGTACTTTTAAATTTCCTTTATTTTCAATTGGTGTAGCACTTGTCATGATTTCCATGATGACGATATTTACTATGAATGTAATGTTACCTATGTTTCTTCAAGGAGCACTTAAAACAACAACTTTTGTAGCTGCAATGGTACTGCTTCCGGCAACACTTATCAATGGATTTGTGACACTTATAGGAGGTAAAATTTACGATAAATTAGGAGCGAAAATTTTAATACAGGTAGGATTTGTTATAATGCTTGTATCATTATTTATTTTGTCGCGACTGACTCTTGATATATCTCTTGCAAAGATTACAATTATTTATATAGTAGTATGTATTGGAGTTGGAAGCACATTATCACCATCTCAAACAAGTTCCCTTAATCAATTGCCAAGAGAATACTATCCACACGGGGTGGCCATATTAAACACACTTCAACAATTATCAGCAGCAATTGGCTCCTCATTATTTATAGGCATTATGTCGGCTTCACAGCAAAAAGCTTTAAATAACTTGGCTTCAGAACAAGCCGCTGTTACTGCCGGATTCAGTACAGCAGTACTAGCTCTAGCAGTGCTTGTTTTATTTGGTCTTTTTCTGTCATTTACTTTAAAATCGGAATAACAACAATATCTCCGGTTTATTTTAAATGCTGCTATAATTCTAGCAGCATTGTCAAAAAAATAATAGATAGGTTTTGTAAAAAGCTATCTATTATCTAAATTTCATCCATTTAGCTGCAGTTCTAAATGACCCCATATTTTTTTATAAGTACATATGCGACAACAGGCATAAGTATGTCAACAACAATGCTGGCAATTATAAGAAAAGAAACTCTTCCCACTATGTTCCACTTAATTATAGTTATTACAACAGCACCGATAGAAAATAAAGCCCAAATATAAAAGCCAAGTTTTTTTCTTAAAAATAGAAGTATAACTAAACCCGCTAACATGCCAATTTTAACTACAACAAATATGATATTTAAGGCTGTTGTTCCAATAGGATACAGTAACAATGCACCGGAAATAACCATAACAACGGACAGCCATAACCATAACCACAACTTTTGAGTCATTGCACATTCATCCTTTCTTTAAAAATACATAATCTTTATAAACTTATGGAATTGCAGATATTTTTGTATTTCATACGTATAGTTTCTTTACTTATATTATACACCTAAAATATTCTTGAAAGTTCAAATTAAATTATTGTCAAACTAATCATATTAGTTTATAATAAATTTATTATAGTTTTATATAAAGGAGATTAATATGAGTGCAAAAAGAAGGTTAAATACAGAGACAATCCTAAATACCGCAGCAGAGTTGGTGGAAGAAAATGGACTTGAAAATGTTTCCTTACTACAGGTTGCGGAAAAATTGGGTGTAAAATCACCATCACTGTACAATCATTTTAGTGGATTTAAAGAACTCTCATTGGGCATTGCAAGGCTTGCTATCTCCAGACTCGGAGACACCATCCGCAGTGCAGCAGTTGGTCGGTCAAAGGGCGATGCGTTAATGACAATTGCTTTGGCATATCGTAAATTTGCAAGAGAAAATCCGGAACTTTACAAGGCAATTTTGAGATTTCCCGCTTACAATGATAGAAGTATTCAGGAAGCAGGTCATGCTGTTGTCCATATATTATACCAGGTCATGGAATCTTATCACTACAGTAAAGAAAAAACCATTCATTTTGTCCGCGGGTTCCGCAGTGCCCTTCACGGATTTGTCTCCCTAGAAGAGGTAGGGTTTTTTCAGAGCACCGAAGCCGATGTGGATAAAAGCTTCGAACAGCTTGTTTCATGTCTGATATCAACTTTAAATACAAGGGAGGATAATTAGCATGGTTCAATATATTGCCTTACCTATAGTTGGATTTGCAGTCGGTCTGCTTATTATTTCCCTTGGCGGCGGCGGTGGAGCTGTCTATGTGGGGATTCTCACTGCTTTCTTCAACATTCCTCCTGCCATTGCAGCCTCAACTTCGCTTGCAACTACAATTCCTACCACCGCGGTTGGGACCTTAAGCCACTGGAAGGCTGGAAATGTAAATTTACATTTAGGCCTTACCATGCTAATCGGAGGTGTAGTCGGTTCAATTATAGGTTCACTGTGTTCCGGACTGCTGCCACAGAACTTGTATAATAAACTGACCGGAATTATCTTGGTATTACTGGCCGTACAGATGCTTATTTCATTCACAAGAAGTAACCAAAAGAAAGATGATTCCCAAGATGTTAGTCAAACTAAGAGATCCAATATTATTAAAGCGGTTTGTTTTGGCCTGCTGGGGGGAGTCATGTCCGGGCTTGTCGGTTTAAGCGGCGGCGGTCCAATTGTAGCAGGACTTATGATTTTAGGATGTCAGGTACTTGAAACAGTGGGGACTTCAGTACTCGTGTTACTTGGCATAGCTATTACTGGATTTATCACACATCTTGGATTGGGAAATATCGATTGGAAACTCGTAGGACTTTTAGCTGTGGGTACAGTATGTGGAGCTTTTGCAAGCCCGTTCCTTCTCAAGCGCATAGATAAGAAAAAATTAGAAAAGATTCTTCGACCAGCACTTTTCACCATGATCGTTGTAATGGGTGGAATGCTGATTTTTAAATAGACGCATATGCTCTGCTGGTATATAGTTCAGTTTTCATAATCATTTAAATTATAGGTATAGATTTAGTTTATAGATTTAGTTTTGTATAAATCTATACCTATCAATAATCTGTACTTATTTTAGACTACCAGACTCAAAACCATTACACCAATTAATCCCATTATTGAAATAATCGATGTCTGTACGCACCAAATTTTAAGTGTCTGAGGAAAAGTCAAACTAAAATATTCTTTAACCATCCAGAAAGACGCATCAGTAGGAGGATCACAGAACATAGAGCCACATCCAACAGCCAACACCATTAATTCTGGACTAACACCTGTTTGTGCGAGCAATGGCAATAAGATTCCAGCAGACATAAATAATGCTACTGTCGCAGAGCCAACTGTTACTCTTATAAGAGCTGTAATAACCCAGGCCAATACTAATGGTGATATAGGCAGTCCTACTACTAAGGTTGCTACATATTTTCCTACTCCACTGTCAACTATAACCTGTTTAAAGGCACCACCACCTCCAATAATGAGTAAAATCATTGCAATAGACTTGGCCGCTTCTACCGTACTATTCATTAACTCAGGCATCTTTTTACCCACACGAAATCCAAAAGTATATAATGAAATAAAGAAAGCTATTAACAATGCCATATCTGTATTTCCAATAAAGGATAAAAACGTATGTGCATATGAATTTTTGGGAACAAAAAATTCAATTAATAATGATCCTGCTATAAGAATTACAGGTATAAGAGCTGTGGTAACACTTATTCCAAAACCAGGAAGTTCCTCTTCTTTAAATACTTTGGCAATAGCCAGGCCTTTTGGTATTTCAGATTTGTTGTTTTTAACCAATTTATAATATAATGGCCCGGAAACAATTAAGGCTGGTATTGCTATTATTATTCCATAAGCTAATGTCAACCCAATATTGGCTTTAAAAATTCCTGCTACAGCAACTGGACCAGGATGCGGCGGCAAAAAACAATGAGTCACCGATATGGCCGCCAACATTGGAATACCAACTTCTAATAATGGAATCTCAGCAGTTGCAGCTATGGTGAATATAATCGGAATAAGTACAACAAAACTAACTTCCCAAAATAGTGTTATACCAACAATAAATCCTGTCAATGCAACTGCCCAGGTAACATTTTTCCTACCAAACTTTTCAATTAAAGTCATCGAAATACGCTGAGCTCCTCCACCATCTGCCATAAGCCTGCCAAACATTGCTCCAAGGCCTAAAATTATTGCAAGATGTCCTAGTGTTCCTCCTACACCTGACTCAATTGAGCTAATGGTCTTCATTATTGGCAATCCTTCTGCCACACCTACTACCAAGCAGGTCAGCATAAGGGATAAAAATCCGTTGAGTTTAAATTTAACTAATAGTACAAAAAGAAATGCGATACCTACTGCCAAAATAATAAGAGGCATAATATAATTCACTCCTTCTTCCAAAATTGATCTCTAAATTATTTCAGTATCACCCTTAAGCCAGTAATATTACTCTATTACTAACTCAAGGTCATACTCAATTAACATACAAAATAATACAGATGATTTTTGCACCGTTTTCATTTAATATAGAATTCAGAAGCCTTCAGCTGATGAATTAAGCGTTTATTAAATTCTTTTTTAAGAGCTTCAATTTCCTCCGGCCTATAGTCATAAAAACCTGCTCCGGATTTAACTCCCAGTTTTCCAGCTTCAACTTTTTCACGTAAAATCGGATTTGCACAAGTTGAGTTGTCCATCACTTTTAACAAATTATCTCCTACAGTACACCAAATATCTAAACCGCCAAGATCAGCCACTTCCAATTGACCTGTTGTGGCATAACGAAATGCCGGACCAAATTTTAACGCTTTATCTATTTCAGCTGGTTCGGCAACTCCCTGTTCCATAAGTGAAAACACTTCCCTGGCAACTCCCTGTTGAATACGATTAGCAACAAGTCCTGGTACATCTTTTAAAATTTTAACTGTTTGTTTTTTTATAGATTTGTAGATCTCCTGTATTTCTTTGAAAATATCTTCTGGCATATTTCCAAAAAACGACAGCTCAATAATCGGCATCAAAAGTGCCGGATTATAAAAATGATCCACTAACATTCTCTTTTTCCTTTCATCACTTACAGCTGTCAGCATTTCACTTAATGATAAGCTGGAGGTGTTACTTCCAAAAACTGCATTTTTAGGTGCATATTTATCCAATTTAGAAAATATATCTCTCTTTATATCAATTTTTTCAGGTGCAGCTTCGATTATATAATCTCTATCCTCTACTGTTTTCTCCATATCATTAAAAAGTGTAACATTATCCAGCGACTTTACGATAGCTTCCTCACTAAATAAACCTCCTTCCACTAATTCTGACAAATCCTTATCCATTGTCTTTTTTACATTTTTTAATGTCTCCGAATTGGTATCAAACAAATTTACTGGATATCCATAAAGGGCAAAACATTCTGCGATACTGTGTCCCATCGTTCCTGCACCAATTACAGCTATTTTTTTTATCATTTTATATTTCCTCCTAGTTATTTTATACCTAATATTTCTCTTGCCTCTGCTGGCGTAGCCTCTTCTTTATTAGCTTCCTTAATTACTCTAACTGCTCTTTCTACAAATTCTACATTTGATTTGGCAATTTTCCCATAAGAATAATAAATATTATCTTCTAGTCCTACGCGAACATGTCCACCAAGTGCAATAGTTGCATAGAGAATTGGCAAATGTTGTTTCCCTATACCAAAAGCTGACCAGGTAGAACCTTTAGGAAGTAAATTCTTTAAATAAACAAGGTTTTCAACAGTTGCCGCAGTTCCTCCAACTGCTCCTAAAACTAACTGATAATGTGTTGGTACATCTAAAACTCCTTTTTTTACATAATACAATGTATTGTATATCATTCCTGCATCAAAAATTTCTACTTCTGGTTTAACATTATTGGTCTTCATACAATTACCCAACTTTTCTAGGAATGCCGGAGTATTATAAAACACTGAGTTATTCATCCAATTCATTGTACCTGCATCATAAGAGGCCATTTCAGGCTTTAATTCAACTAGATGTGCCATTCTAGTTTCATCCGTAGCATTTAAATCTCCAGAAGTTGTTAAGTTTATAACAACATCGCATTTACTTTTAATTAATTCCACAGTCTCTGCAAATTTATCTTTATTCATTGTTCCCCTGCCTTCTTCATCTATCATGTGAAGATGGACAATAGCTGCTCCAGCTTTCCAGCATTCATATGCTTCATTGGCAATTTCCTGTGGTGTAGTAGGAATATTGGGGTTTTTATCTTTTCGAGGAAACGCTCCTGTCAATGCTGCTGTAACAATTATCTTTTCCATTTTAAAACATCCTTTCAATTTGATTTTTATTTTTTACACGTATCTATATCAGCAAATACTATACCAAATCTAAATTTCCTCATTTACTAGCTTTTTTGACAAAATAAAAAGAATATTGATGAATTAATTCATCAATATTCTGAAAATAAGAAATCAATCCTGACTACAACTGCCCTTATTCATTGATTATGACCATATTTAAAAATTATTCCATTTGTAATCAAATTGATTCTATTTATAATCAAAATTATCTATTATTGCTGCTTATTAAAATCAATCGATAATTTTTTTGCTTTTTTTACTACAGCCGATTGGCTAATTTTTAAAATTTCTGCTGCCTTCCTAGTACTTCCGCCTCTTTTTAACGCTTCTTTAATTAATTCCCGTTCAACATTTTGAATACTCTCTCTTAGCCCCAACTTGGATTGTGACATATCAGCTCTCTCTTCTTTCATCATCAATAAACTAGCTACATCATCTGGAGTAATAGAAGTATGTGGTTCAGAAATAATAACAATTCTTTCGATTATATTTTTCAATTCTCTAATATTTCCCGGCCAAGGATATCTTTGAAACACCGAAATAGCCCTTTTATCAATTACAACTTCTTTACTGTACTTGGTATTATAAATTTTTAAAAAATGATCTAATAAATCTAAAATATCACTCCTTCGTGAACGTAATGGTAAAATATGAATTGGAAACACATTTATCCGGTAATATAAGTCTTCTCTAAATGTTCCCTGCTTCACCATCTTTTTTAAATTTTTATTTGTTACGGCAATAATTCGCACATCTACGGGAATTGTTTTTTCTCCTCCTATTCTAGTTATTTCTTTCTCTTGAATAACACGCAACAGTTTCGCCTGTAAATTCAATGACATGTCTCCAATTTCATCAAGCATTAATGTACCTTTATCTGACAATTCAAACAAACCTATTTTTCTATTAATAGCGCCAGTAAAAGCGCCCTTTTCATAACCAAATAATTCAGATTCCAATAAATTTGCAGGAATAGCGGCACAATTTACTTTGATAAATGCTCCCTTATTACGAAGGCTCTTTCTAAAAATTTGATTTGCAACTACTTCTTTTCCCACGCCGGATTCACCAGTAATCAAAACGGTTACATCTAAAGGTGCAACTTTTGAAATCATCTTCAATATTTCTTTCATTTCTTTGCTGCTGCCTATAAAATTATTATTTAGCTGCTGCTTTCTCAAATGTTCAATTTCCTGTTCCTTCTTGGAGTTTATTTTTTCCACTACTTTAATTTTCTTTAGTGAAAGTTCTAATTCCCTTTGTATTCTTCTTAATTCACTAATATCCCGATCAATAACTACAACTCGCCTTACAGTTCCCCCATGGGAAAAAATAGGGCTTCCAGTTATAAGCATTTCCACGCCTTTTTTAGCTTTTCCTATTGAAGTAACAGTTTTTTTCTGCTTAATAACCTCTAGTGTGACAGCATTATAATAAACGCCCTCCTTAAGCAAGTCTTTCACATTTCTACCTATAAGCTTATCTCGGTTCAATCCAGTCATTTCTGTATAGGCTCTATTTACATACAATGTATTTCCCTCTCCGTCAGCAAAATAAATACCATCATATAAATTATCAACAATTTCTTCAAAGTCACATTTACTTATCTTTCCTATTTGTGTATCATCTTCCATATTTTATTCATCCTCCTAAGAATAGTTTATAAACACACCCTTCCTTATAAATTTTATTATATCAAATAATAAAGATAAAATATTTAACCTTATAACTAGCATAAAATGGTATATTTAACTGCTGAAGGATTATATTTTGTAAAATAGTTGAACCAACCTCTGATAGTAGGATTTATCATCGAAGATGTAATTGACATTGACTATTTTATTATTTAACTGTATTATTAAGTTATCTAAAATATAGCTCATCATTATACTATTTAAATGAATAATATTCACCTATAAGGAGAAACATATATGTCAATATTTTCATATCAAATTTTTGATGCTGTGGCAAAGCAACAAAGCTTTTTACGAGCGGCTGAAGTTTTGAATTTAACTCCATCGGCTGTTAGTCATTCTATATCCTCACTGGAAGGTAAGATGGGTTTCCCACTATTTTTACGAAGCAGAACTGGCGTAAAACTTACAAGCGAAGGAGAACTTATGCTTATACGTATACGTGCAATTCTAAGCTGCGAAAAACAGTTGCAGCAAGAAGCAGCACAAATTAACGGACTGGAAAAGGGAACTGTAGTAATTGGTACCTTTAGCAGTGTTTGTACCAATTGGATTCCCGATATTGTAAAATCTTTTCACAACTTTTATCCAAACATTGATATCAATATTATGCAAGGGGATTATGAAGATGTTCTGCTCTGGGTAAAAACAGGTGTTGTAGATATTGGCTTTGCTACTCTGCCTGTTAAAGAAGATCTTACGGAAACGCCTCTGTATATGGATAGACTTCTGTGTATTACACCGAAAAATTTTAAACCTGTTCATTTTAAATATGTCACCATTGATGATATAAGGGATCATCCCTTTATTTTGCAACAAGAAGGTTATAATTCAGACACCATTTCTTTTATTAAAAAATACAATTTATCTATCCGCCCACAATTTTTCATAGAAGATGACCAATCCATCATTGCAATTGTTGAGAGTGGACTTGGTATAAGTATTGTTCCAGAATTAATTCTAAATAAAGTGCGATGCAATGTAAATATCTATCCAATAGTGCCAAATGAGTTTCGTACTATTGGACTAGTAACACATAAAAAACAATTACTTTCTCCCGCAACTTTAAAAATGTTTGATCATATTGTTTCATATATTAAAAGTATAATAAAACAAGATAACATCATTTGAAACGATACTATCTTGTTTAGTATAAAGGATATTTTATAATTAAAATGTGTAGTATAAATTTTAACCTATAAATTTAATCGTTTTTTAACATTATTCAAAGCTTGATCTAAGTCTTTGATAATTTCTTCTGCTTCTTCAATTCCTACCGATAGCCTAACCTGCCCATCTGCAATCCCAACTGCTTCACGTTCTTCTCTGCTCATAGAAGCATGACTCATTGATGCTGAGTGCTGGATCAGTGAATCGACATTACCTAAAGAAGTTGCTAAACTTATCATTTTCACGCTATCCATCAACATTTTTCCTGCTTCAAATCCACCGCGGACATTGAAGCTCATCATTCCTCCAAAATCTTTCATTTGTCTTTTCGCGATCTCATGACCTGGATGAGATTTTAGTCCAGGATATAATACTTTTTCAACCATATCATGGTTATCTAAAAATTCGGCTACTTTTCTGGCATTTGCACAATGCCTATCCATTCTAGCACCTAAAGTTTTAATACCTTTAGAAAGTTCTGCTGCATCTGCAGGTGACATAATTCCACCCATAAACTTCATAAACTCGGCATCTATTTTATGAATTAATTTTTTATTTCCTACAATTGCTCCGCCCAAAATATCTCCATGTCCATTCAAGTATTTAGTTGTTGAATGCAGCACAATGTCTGCACCCAATGAAAGTGGATTTTGCAGATATGGTGTTGCAAATGTGCTGTCAACATACAGTAATGCTCCACCCTCATGTGCTATTTCCGCCGCCCTCCTGATATCTGTAATTCCCAAAGTTGGATTACATGGTGTTTCAATATAAACAATCTTCGTATTAGGTTTCATTGCTTTTTTAATGTTTTCAATATTATCACCAGTTGTTGAAACTGTAGTTGCTTCAATTCCAAAACGAGGAATAATGTTTTTAATAAAAGCAAAAGTTCCTCCGTAAACAGTATTACCAGCGACTAAGTGATCGCCAGTATTTAAATTTGCAAGCAATGATGTAGTTATAGCACACATTCCTGATGCAGCCATTAAACACGCTTCTGCATTTTCCAAAGCTGCTATCTTACGTTGTACAGCATCTACTGTCGGATTTGCATATCTAGTATATGCATAAACTCCCTCTTCATCTCCATAACCTGCAGCAATTGCTTTTTCAACATTTTTCATTACAAATGTTGAAGTACGGCAAATCGGAGCAACATGCGCGCCAGTAGCTGGATCTGGTTCACTCCCTACATGTATTGCTCTTGCGTTAAACAATAGTTTTTTTGTATCCATTATTTACCTCCTCTTCTAATACTTTTTTATCAAAATATTTCACATATACTTATTTATCTGCCCAGTTTTTTAATTTTTAGTAGAGTACGTAATATTTTTATGCAGCTACTTTATTTATAATATATATCCATTTTATAGGTTAGTAAAGTTCATTATATTCACATTATAAATGAATATATTTCACTTTTAGTAGGTTGAGATCAAGCCTTAATTTATAATTATAAAATAATTTGAAATTAAATGTCTATTGATTAACCATATATTTTTTGCTATTATTTTAATATGAGTAAAATAATAACACAGTTTTAAGTTTTATAGGGTTCCGCAGTTTGAAATTTATGACTGGTCAGGTCCAAGATGAAACACACAACTTATTGTGTTCACGGAGGGATAAAAGCCCGGGAGATATTTCATAATATCAACCGGAGCTTTTTTATTTTTTACATTTATAGGGAGTGAAAATTATGAAATGGTTAATATTATTCATTGCAGGTTTATTAGAAGTTTGGTGGGCGATAGCATTAAAATATTCACAGGGATTTACAAAACTTATACCAAGTATATTTACAATAATAGGAATGATAGGAAGTTTCTATTTTTTATCATTAGCACTAAAGACTCTTCCCTTGGGTACAGCATATGCAATCTGGACAGGAATTGGAACTATTGGTACTGTAATCTTCGGAATAATATTATTTAGAGAGCCTATTAATATAATTAGGATAATTTGTATTGGCTTTATAATAGTGGGTATATTAGGATTAAAGCTTGTATCCCCACATTAATAAGCTTTTTGCCATTATATAATTTTTCATAGTCTGAGTGAGTAAGAATAAATAGCAATGCTATGACCTTATTTTTTTAAATAATTTTTTAAAATAAGTCTGCACTGGAAGCAATTTTCCTCTGCGATACATCAGGAAAAATATAGCAATAAGGATAAGCAGACTTGCTAAAGCTATCCAGACAGCCAGATATTTCAGAAAAATATTTGGCTGCATCGTAACAGTAAACACACTCTGTGGTTCCATCGTAAAAATGAGATAGCTGCCATCCGCTTTATAAGCTTCTTCTTCCCAACCAGAACCCTTTTTGACCCAAATATGAATTTTACCACTTGTTTCGGATGCAAGATATCTAAATTTGATTTCCTTTGCATTGCCGTCATGCAGGCCGTTGACCGTCACCTTCCAGGACTCCAGGATACTCTGATCATTTACTGAAATCATTTTGCTTTTCGTTTCTGCTTTAGACAGGTTAATGACTGCGCCCTTCTCGAAAGAGGACTCCGCTATAAGAATTGGGCGTGCAGGTTTCCCTCGAGTCTGCTTACTGGCAATAGCAGTAACCAGAGGGTCATACTCCGCTTCAAATGTCTCATTAAAAGTCAAATTGCTGTAATCATAATCAGGCCATTTCGCAGAATACCCGGATTTTGGTTTGATCTCAGGCAGCATCCTGGTAGAGATGGACTCCCCATAATGAAAGGGAATCACAGCTATTTCCCTACCGTCCACCAGAAAGCGGAGTCTTAGATTTTTAAATTCAGTCGGCATGTCTTCTGCCATGATAAAATTACTGTATTCCTGAGGAACTGCTTTTCCACTATAGCTTATTCCGTCAATCCCATTCCACTGATTTCCAACAAAATAGTTATTAGTAATGTTTCCGTCACCAGCTCCCGCAATAGATCCCAGGTATTCTCCGTCACTGTTTATTCGAACAAAAGCATAACAGTTTTCAATATTTTCTCCCGAACCTGCAATTCCTCCAACATAGCTTTTTCCGGAAATCTCCGAGAGAGCATAGCTAAGGCGAACTGTGGACAAGGAACTGCCAGCAATGCCTCCTGCATAATCGCCATCAGTGCTTTTGATATTGCCATAGTTTTGGCAGCCATATACAGTTCCTAAATCTGCTTCTCCTGCAATTCCGCCGGCGCAGTTCTTTTTTGCAGTAATCTCTCCTCTGTTATAGGATTGATAAATGACAGCTTTTGTTTTGTATACAAAATTCAGTGATTTTGTTCCAGTAGTTTGAGGATTGAGAACATCATTCTCCCGGTCAAATTCATAAAATATTGACATGGAACCCGCTATCCCACCTGCAGAAACATCTCCGCTCACAACACCGGTGTTTTCAGAGAAGGCAACCTTTCCTTCCTTAGCATCGGCCAGTTCTTTATCCGAAATGTCCTGAAAAAGGTTGGCATCCTCCTTTTGTTCATTGGAGCTGGCTAATTCTTCACCAATATTATTCATCTCCGCAGTAATCGCTTTTAGATCATTTGTTACCGCAGTGCCTGCATCTGCCGCAAGGTTGTTTATTGTTTCAATGCCGGAGGTTATTTCAGAAAGGGAGTCATAAAGCTGATCCAGATGATTAGAATAGGATTCATCAGGAACTGGAAGCTGAATAATCGGCTCTTCTGTCAATTCTGAAATAATTTGCTCCATTTTTGCAGAGGCATCACTTAAATTGGCAAGTGCCGAAGACAGGTTGTTTGATGCGTCCTTAAAAGATCCAAGACCTTCACCAAGATCATTACTTGCCTTATACATTTCATTAAAAGCATCACTAATTTTCTCGAAACCTTCGGTCACATTATCAACCGCCTCATTAAAAGACTCCAATGCAGAAGCCATCCCACTTGCAAAACCATCAAGATCGATTGATGGTAAAGAATTGCTAATAACAACGGACAAATCGGCACTGATCTGTGAAAAAGCTGTAATGAGCTTCGCAGTACCGGAAGACAAATCGGCAAGCGCCTGATTGAGTTCATCATAAGCTTCAGGATCTTCTTCGCGTATTTTTTGTAGCGCAGTCACCGCATTCTGAAGGGCGGAATTCATCTCTTGAGAAGCAGACTGAGCACTAGCCAGAGCATTTTGCAGATCTTCCAAGGCAGCTTTTCTTTCGTCCTCGTTTGGTGCTACTATCAGTTTATCAAAAGCTTCAACAACTTTATCCGAAGCATCCTGAAGCTTATCTGCACCATCTCCAAATTTATCGAAAGCATCCGATAAATCCTCCATGGCCTCAGCTGCCTTGGAACTGCTTCCCCGCAGGCTTTCAAATCCATCTGCAGCATTTTTCGCAGCAGCCGACATGTTGTCCGCTGCATTTTCAAGCTGTTCGAAAACCTGCTCTGATTTTGCCAGGGAATTTGTTATTCTCTCGCTTGAGTTATTAATGGACTCACTACCTTCCGAAATCAAGTCGGTTGTCTGATGGGCAAGAGTGTTTGTTGTCGCCAAAGCACTGTCAATGGCTTTCATAGTATCAGTAATCTGATTCGATATGGAATTTGAGCTGCCGTGTACATCGTCCAGCAGGTTGTCAAACAATCTTGACATTTTCTGCAGGTGGCTTCCTACTTTTTGAAAGGTATCCTCTGAATATTGAAGAGAAAGGTTCGGCTCCATCTGCCCCACAATACCGCCTATATTTTTACGGCCCTGGATTTCTCCCTGGTTGCTACTGTTTGTAAGATAACCATTTTGTCTGCCTGCAATACCACCTACATTATAGCCCACATGGGGATAACCTATTTCCCCGGAGTTTTTGCAATACTGTATTATTCCAGAAGAATGCCCAGCAATTCCGCCGGCATCCATATAACTTCCCGGCTCATTCAGCAAATCACCTGTACCAGCTTCCGATGTTTGATTTCTGGAAGCATCAGTTCCCACACCAAACTTTGGAAGAATATCAGAATTACTGTTCTTAGAATCGACAGTCGTGTTGGGAGTACGCTTTTGCGTATAGACCGCATTGATTTTGCCTTTATTGGTTGAATAAAAAACGGAACCTAAATTCTTACCTGTAATGCCGCCTGCCCAGCGATCCGATGTAACAGTAGCTGAGGAGCTGCAGCCTTTGATTGTTCCTGTTGTTTCATTCACTCCCGCAATACCTCCAACAGACTTGCTCCCCACAATGGATCCTGAAAAAGAACAATTCAGTATTTCTCCGTAATTGATCCCGGCAATTCCTCCCAATTCCTGCTTGCTTCCAGATGGCTGGATGATTCCCGATACATTTAAATTAATAACTTTGCCGCTGTTCTGTATATATCGAAATACGCCCTGTACAGAGCCTGCTTTTGTAATCTTCAATCCGCTGACTGTATGCCCGCCACCATTGAAAGTCCCTCCAAATGTAGGAATGGCGGCAAATTTACTGTTGGAAATATCCAGGTTACGCTTCAGGTATACTGTTTTCCCCTGCGAATATGTATCCAAAGAACAGTCATTGCCGAGTTTGACAAGATCCTTCACGGAATTTATATAGATGACTTTTTCGTCCTGTGCTGCCATTGCAGGAATACCGGCAATATTAATAAATATTGCAATAATTATCAGTAAAGCTGCAATTCTCTTTTTAAGTTTCATCCTGATTTTTCTCCTCCTGTGCTGTACTTTCGGTTTCATCAATATGCTCTATTGATGTATTTTGGCTGTCAATCACCGCATCAATTTTTCCTTTCAAGTCTCCCTTGATGTTGGCATTTATCATACCTGAAACATAACCTCTAATATGCCCGTTCAGACGCACATTGCCACTTTGAACTTTTTGATAAGTATCCACTTGTAGTGTGAATCTTGTTTTTTCGATAATAATATCACCGAGGAGCAGTATCTGAGGCAGAACAAATAAAACAAGAAAAATGGAGATGATTGTTCCCCTCCCAAGACAGCTGCCTATGGCAGAGATAACAGGATCCGAGCTGAGGAGACCTATCAAAATTCCAGTTGATGAGAGGATGGAACCCGACGTCATAATCGTCGGGAAAGCCCCATTGACTGCCTCGTTGATTGCTTCTGAAATCGACATATGCTTCTTTGCCACAAGATATCTGTTTGTTATAAAAATAGCATAGTTGATGGTGGCCCCCATCTGAATCGCTGAAACAATCAAATAGCTTATAAAATGAACACGGTTATGGGATAATGCCTGGATCGCAAAATTAATCCAAATGCTTCCCTGAATCGTAGTAACCAAAAGTATGGGTAATCCTGCAGATTTGAATGTGAACAGCAAGACAAACACAACAAACAGTAGAGTCAATACAGATATAACTATATCGTCAACTTCAAATGAGGTTGCCAGATCATGATTATTAATTGACTCTCCTACGAGAAAAGTATTTTCCTTGTAAAATTCCGATACCACCTTCCGTACGGTCGGCAGATACTCAAAGGTTTCCTTACTGTCTTCCGGCAGATCCAGTTTAATAACCATTCGAGAATAATTTTTCCCCTGCAGTTGTTTTGTTGCCATTACAAGCTGCTTATGGATTTCGTATAGATTTTCTCTTGTATCGGAAGGTAGTGTCACATAGCCTTCCTGAACCTTTTGATATGCATACATGAACATTTCATAAAGTGTTACACTCCGATTGTTAAACTCGTTTACCAGATACCCGTATTCTTCATGCTCGAGGCTATAAGCTGCATAAAGCAGCCTTGTATCATTAATGTCCATATTTGTAAGTTCAGCAAACATTCTCGGAGTCATCTTATCCGTCAGCACATAATCGCCTACTTTTATATTTCCAAGACCCGTAACTGCTGTAACATGTTTTATTTTGCCCAGAGCCTTCAGCAGCTCTCCCTCTTTTTCATAATTTCCGGAAGGAACAACCACTGCCAGGATATTCGGCTGCCCGAAAGTCTCTTTTATTTTATGATCAGCAATCTGTGTTTCGTTTTGTCTAATTGTGGGGATGTCCTTCTGACCAAAGGCAAATTCAGTCTGACGGCTTAGATAAAAAGTTGTAATCAGAAGAGGTATGAACAACAAAGGCACAACGTACCTCGTCTTGTTAGCCAGCTTTCCGATAAAATCTATTGCAGGTACAAAGTTCCGATGGCCGGTTTTGTCAATTCCTTTATGAAAAAGCATGAGTAAACCAGGCATTAAGAGAAGAACGCTCACAAGACTGCATGCAATGGCCTTGATCATGACAATTCCCATATCATAACCGAGCCGGAACTGCATAAACATGAGAGCAGCTAAACTTACAATAGCCGTAAGACTGCTGGAGCCAATTTCTATAGCACCCTTGCTCAGCGCTGCAATGGTGGCTTCCCTTGGTTCTTTCGTCTCTCTTTCTTCTGTATAACGGTGGCACAGAACAACGGCATAGTCAATAGCAAGGGCCAATTGCAGCACAATTGCTATAGCATTTGTAATGAAAGATATTGTGCCTAATAAATAATTGGTTCCCATATTCAGAACAGCTGCAACAGCAAATACAATTATCAGAACAGGAATTTCCATATATGTCTTGGAGGTAAACAGCAAAACCCCCAAAATGATTATAACCGCAATCACAAGTATAGAGGTCATTTCCTTTGCCAGGATTTTCGCATTATCTACACCCACAGTACTCGATACGTAAAAATCATATCCTGAAAGCATTTTCCTAATCTCGGACATGGCATCAATGCTTACTTTATCCTTTTCCTGTCCATCAAATGTAATATCAAACAGGGCAGATGCCGATTTGAAATGCTTGCTGCTGTTATCGAAATCAACAGAAGAAACCCCTTTGATTTCCTTTATCTTTTTGCTGATTTCTTCCGCCTGGTCATAACTGATATTGGCTACCATTACGCTGGCTGTACCAAATGTAGTAAATTCTTTGTGCATTACGTTCAGGCCAAGACGTGTTTCCGAATTAGCCGGTAAGTAGGTAGTGATATCATTGTTGATTGAGACTTTGGGAATTGAAATAATGCAGTAAATTATGGCAACAATAAACAACAGAAAAAAGCCCTGCCGTTTATCGACAATAAATGTTGAAATTTTCTTCATAATATTATTATCTTGTGATTTATTTTCCATTGTAATATCCTCATGTCTCATTCTTTATTTCCAATTTCCTACTTTCATCAATAAAAAAGTAATTGTTTTTCATGCGTTTGCAAATTTATAGACAATAGCCTACTCCTTTTAATAATAGAAGTAGACACAAATTTTATCAAGAATCAAATAAAAGATTTTGTCTATATTTAGACAAATTAGATTAATCCGCAAAATTATGAAACAATATATACAAAATGAATGAATTCTGCGATTATCGAGCCAATTAACATAATCTACAAGTTGCTATTTTAACGCATCAAGAGATTCAAATACTTTTCCACATATAAATTAAATTCTGTTTTTATAATTTTAAATTATGTATACTCTTCAAATATCTTCCTAAAATGATATCCATAAATAGCAAAGGTAATTGCCAAGTCGAATACTTTGGGCCGCTTGAACATGCATCCAAAAAACAGCTTCCAGTAATATTTCCTTTCTTTTCCAAATAAACCAAGGTAAACATTTGCTTTAAGAAATGCCTCTATCTCGCTTAAGCCAATGTGCCGCTTGCCAAAGTTACTTGGACGAAATTCATTTAGAAAATTAGTAACACGTTCGTAATAATGTTTTGGTGAGTATAGCGTACTGACAACATACTTGTAACCACTAATTAATTCTTTGAGATTCATTGTGGGCTTAAAATTAATTGATAAGCTTGTGTTGTTGCCAGAAAATCCTTCTTCAATTCTTCCTTCTTTTTTCAGCCTTTTGTAAAGTAATGTTCCTCTTGGTGCATTCAATAAACCTACCATAGCTGTTACAATACCTGTGTCCTGAATAAACCTGATCATTTTTTTAAATATAGTCTTGTTGTCGCTATCAAAGCCTATAATAAATCCTCCCTGTACCTGAAGACCGTTACGCTGTATTTTTTTCACGCATTCCTCCAGATTGCGGTTTTTATTCTGAAGTTTGTTGCATTCAGTCAGGCTTTCTTCACTGACTGTTTCTATTCCTATGAAAACTGTTTTAAATCCAGCTCTAACCATTAAGTTCATAAGTTCGTCGTCATCAGACAGATTTATAGAGACTTCCGTAAAAAAACTGAATGGATAATCCCTTTGCTCCAGCCATTCTATAAGAGCTGGTAAAACTTCCTCCTTAAGCTTTTTGCGATTGCCTATGAAATTATCATCAACAAAGAAAATTGAACCTTTCCATCCCATTTCATATATGGCATCAAGCTCACTGATAAGATGTCTAACCGGTTTAGTTCTTGGAATTCGTCCGAAAAGTGTTGTGATATTACAGAATTCACAATTAAACGGACATCCTCGTGAGTATTGGATGTTTAAAGTTGAATAATTACTCATATCAATAAGATTCCACAGCGGAGCTGGAGTTTGTGTCAGATCAGCCCATTCATTAGTTGTATATATATGCTTCGGGCAATTGTTATCCAGATCACGAAGAAATTCTGGAATAGTCAATTCTCCTTCACCTAATACTAAATGATCAACATCATCAAAATCCTGATATTCGCTGGTAAAAAGAGGTCCACCTGCTACAGTTTTAACTCCAAGTTTTTTGCATCTGCTTATTAACTCCCTTGCGGATTGCTTTTGTATAACCATTGCACTTATAAAAACAAAATCCGCCCATTTAATATCATCGTCCTTGATCGTTTTGACATTCATATCAATTAGTTTCTTATCCCAGGCAGCAGGAAGCATTGCAGCAACAGTTATCAGTCCCAGGGGGGGAAACGCTGCTTTTTTGGATATAAATTTAAGTGCATGATTGAAACCCCAGAATGTTTCCGGCGACTTCGGATAAGCCAATAGTATCTTCATAAATATCACCTGTCTTTCGCTAAATATTATGGACATATTCTCTTCTCACTAGATAGCAGACCAAGCCAGCATCAATAACTATTACACACATTTTAAAAAATGTTTCATCATTTTACCATTTTATGCTAGTAAATTATTTATTGATCTGTTATTTACTTATATACATATATTTATTATACTTTTCTGTTTAGAACCATGCAATATTCAACTTAATTAAGTTTTGGCCTAATTGTACCAGACTATCTCAAAGCAAACAAAATCTATTGATATCATAGTATATTTTGAAAATGCCAGTATTAATCCCACCTTACATCTTTACATTTGGATTAACATACTGACCGTGATTTTTAGTTTTGTTTCCATATTGGATCGCAAACTTTGGGCAGCGGTGTAAGCACCCAAGACAAAGGGTACACTTTTCCTTGACCCATACCGGCCTTCCCTCCTTCATTTCAATAGCCGTAACCGGGCATTTTTTCGCACATAGCCCACACCCGATACAGCTATGCTCAACTGAAAAATATTTTGTCTGACGCTGCTTCTCATATTGCGGGTAAAATAATTTAACTGCGACCATAGGCATCTTTCGACGGCTGAAATCTCCAATAACATTCTGTTTGATCTTTTGGGTCGCATCCGCAATCTGCTTCTCGGCTTCATAATTGATTTTCTCTATTTTCTCTCTATCAGTAAGATCAAAGATAGGAGTCCACGTATCAGGCATCTGCACACTAAATTTTCCGTCTAAGGACAATCCTTTTTTTCTCAGAAACCCATCGACCATATGACCGGTCTGTCCGGTTGTGGTTCCGAATGTTGCAACATGATAGATGTAGGGATGGTGCAAATTCAGCATACGCAATTCCAGTTTTTTAAGGAACTCACATACAATGGAAGGCAAGCCCCAGAAATAGGTGGGTGTTATAAAACCGATTCTTTCTTTATCCTTTACCTCAAATATGAATTCCTGTTTTTTTACACAATCAGTGATTGCAACGGGTTCCTCCTTCGTTTCTGCCGCAATTTTCAAAGCGACATATTTGCAGTTTCCCGTTGCTGAAAAATAAAAGATCATATTCTTACCCTCCTTATTTCCTTAATATAGCACCAAAATGATGAAATTATTCAATCAGGGAAACCATATCTGCAGCTATTCAATGATAATTACATTGCTGAAAATTTCACGATTAGGGTATGAGGCAGAACTTTCGCCAGTAAGTGGTAAAATTCATAAAAAGCACCTTGCGTATAGGAAGCCTTTCCCTTCTTTGCTGCTGCCAGCGATTTCGACGCAAGTTTTTTAACATTCACTTCCGGTAAAAAATTAGAGACACCAGTATGACTTGTGTTTCTTGCGCCAACATTCATTTCAGTGTTCATCCAGCCTGGGTGAACTGCACAAACATTGATACCGCGCGGCTTCAATTCCTGTCGTAAACCTGTGCAAAAGTTCATTAAATAAGCTTTTGTTGCACTATAGACATTTAAATGCGGATTTGGTGCAAATGCTGAAGTTGAACAAGTTTCCAGAATGATGCTGCCCTTTTTCATATAGGGCAGGCAAAGATGGGTTACTGCTGTAGAGCCTTTAACATTTAGATCACACATAGCTATTTGGCTTTTTAGATCTGCTTCATCAAAATTGCCGCGTGTGACAACACCGGAATTGCTGATGAGCAGTTTGATATCTGGATTATTTTCTTCAAGAATTTTACCAATACATTGTAAAATTTTCTAGTTTGAAGCTCTTCACAACTCCTCGGTCGCGTAACCGATAGCATCCTGTATGGTACATGAAAGTTTTCGATCCGTTTTCTCGTACCTTCAGGATTTCTCCCGCAAGGTCAGGCTGCATATAAACTTGTGAATAATTTTCAATTGAAAAATAATAGACAATTGCAAGCTTTTGTACTTCATTGTAGACTAAGATACAAATATTATCAAGAATCAAAAATACGCTTTTGCCCAAATTTAGACAAAATCATGAAATCTGCAAAAAGGTATATTTATGAAATATGATATTACGAAAAAAGTAACGAAAGGAGCAAAACAAACCTTAGACACCTTTTCTGGTACTATGTTTGAGCTGCTCTCGACGAAAGCCTTCGATAAAATCTTCTATAAGTTTTTTGTATTTATTGCTCTTATTGAGTTAAAGATTGCAATCAACGCAACTCCCATATCTCCAAATACAGCTTCCCACATTGAAGCTATTCCCAATGCACCTAATACGAGAAATATTGCTTTGATCCCTAATGCAAATACTACATTTTGATATACTATACCCTGAGTTCTTCTTGCAATTCTTATTGCAGATGCTACCTTAGATGGCTCATCAGTCATGATCACAATATCTGCAGCTTCAATGGCAGCATCTGATCCAAGCCCACCCATTGCAATACCTATATCTGCTCCTGCAAGTACTGGTGCATCATTTATTCCATCTCCAACAAATACAATCTTTCCTTTAGGAGATTTTTTCATCTCTAAAGATTCAATCTTATCTACTTTATCAGCTGGTAACAACTCTGAATAAACTTTATCCAGACCTAATTGCCTTCCAATTTTATTGCCAACAGCTTTTAAATCTCCAGTAAGCATTATCTCTTTTTTAACGCCAAGAGATTTAAGATCTTTAATTGCATTTAGTGAATCTTCCTTAACCTCATCAGCAATTACTATATTACCTGCATATTTTCTATTTATTGCAACATGAACTACAGTATCTATGGTATCAACATCATTATATTTAATATTCTGGTTTGCCATAAACTTAGTATTGCCAATCAGAATTTCTCTATTGTTTATATTAACTTTGATGCCCTGCCCAGCAATCTCCTGATAATTTTCAATTCGGTTTTTATCAATTTCTTTATTATAAGCACTTACAATTGAGAGAGCAATAGGATGATTTGAATAACTTTCTGCATATGCTGCACTTTCTATTAACTCTTCACTTGAATAATCATTTTGTGGATTTGTTCCTGTAACCTTGAATATACCCTTAGTTAATGTACCTGTCTTATCAAAAACAACTGCTTCAACATTATTCAATGCTTGGAGGTAGTTACCACCTTTTACTAATATTCCTCTTTTTGAAGCTCCCCCCATACCACTGACAAATCCCAACGGAATTGAAATTATTAATGCACAAGGACAGGATACCACTAAAAATATTAAAGCTCTATAAATATAATCAGAGAAGGTTGCTCCCGGAATAACCAAAGGTGGTATTATTGCAAGTGCTAAAGCGCCAAATACAACAATTGGAGTATAGTAACGCGCAAATTTTGTTATAAACTTTTCAGTAGGAGCTTTTTTGCTGCTGGCATTCTGAACCAAATCAAGAATCTTTGCTATAGTAGATTCCTCATATTTTTTTGACACTTCAACTGTTAGGACACCATTCTCATTGATAAATCCACTTAAAGCATCTTTACCAGGTTCCAATTCAAATGGAACTGATTCACCTGTTAACGCAGACGTATTAACCATTGAAATTCCTTCTATGACCTTACCATCAAGAGGAATTTTTTCTCCTGGTTTTACAACAATTATCTCTCCTACACCTATCTCCTCAGGTAATACTTTTTTCAATTTACCGCCAACTTTAAGATTTGCATAATCAGGTCTTATATTCATTAACTCACTGACTGATTTTCTGGAACGGTCTACAGCCATATCCTCAAGCAATTCACCTAACATATAGAACAGCATAACAGCTACGCCTTCCGGATACTGTCCAACACAGAAAGCACCAACTGTAGCAACACTCATAAGAAAATGTTCAGTAAATACCCTGCCTTTAGATATCTCCTTTGCTGCCTGTAAAACAACATTTCTTCCAACTATAATATAGCTTATTAAGAATATAGTCAGTTCAAGCCAATTTGGGAGCTCAAAAATCATTCCTACTACAAATAAAGTACCACCAATCACAAGTTTTATTATTACTCTTTTACGATCTTCATCGTCATCATTATTATTTTCATTTTCAATACCTTTTTTTGTAGAATAAGACTCAATAACCCTAATTTCTGGCTCTATATCTTTTACTATTTTAGTTACTTGATTTATAATTTTAGTTTCTTCATCTTCGATTTCTAGAACTAATTTTTTTGATATGAAATTTATTGAAGCTGACTTTATACCTTTTATCTTTTTAATTTTATTTTCAATTTTTCCTGCACAAATTACACAATTCAAACCTTGAAGCAAAAATTCTTTTTTAATCACAGAATTCATAAAAGTCTGCCTTCTTTCTAAAAATTTTTTGCTTATTTTTCATTAACATGAGCTAAACATTGATTAAATATTGGCTTGATATGTTCATCGTCCAGTGAATAGTACACAATTTTTCCATCCCGTCTATATCTAATTAATTTTGACTGTCTCAATATCTTAAGATGATGGGATATTGCAGGCTGACTCATATTCAATACAGCAGAGATATCGCATACGCACATTTCAGATAATATCAGCGCATTAATTATTTTTAGCCTTGTAGGGTCACCTAATACTTTAAAAAATTCTGCCATATTAAATATTGAAGTATCATTTGTAATTTTCTTTTTAACCATGTTAACTACATTATCATGTATAATTTTTACATCGCAAACTTCAATATTTTCATTATCATAATTCATAGTTTATTTTCCTCCTATATATGAACATATAATTATGTATTTATATGTATTATAATTTAAATATTTTGGATAGTCAATAATATCTTCGATTTGTTAAAATATAATAAAATGGAATTGACAATTCCATTTTATATTCTATAATATAATTATAAATTTTAATTTAAATTACAGTTTTTTATAATTTGAAAACATGCTATTAAATATACATATTTATTCATACAAAATTAAGAAAGCCTAAAAATAAGTAAGTATATTAAAAAAATTTATAGAGGAGGGCATGAAAATGAAAAGCAAAACTTATTACGTTACCACACCAATTTATTATCCATCAGCAAAGCTACATATAGGAAATACATATACTACTATTGCAGCAGATGCACTTGCTAGATTTAAAAGGTTAACAGGATACGACGTAATGTTTTTAACCGGAACAGATGAACATGGTCAGAAAATTCAAAGGCTAGCTGAAGAAAAAGGAGTTACACCAAAAGAATATGTAGATGTAATAGTCAAAAGCATACAAGATTTATGGAAAATAATGAATGTTAGCTATGACAAATTCATAAGAACTACGGATGATTATCACATTACTACAGTTCAAAAAATTTTCAAACAACTATATGATCAGGGAGATATATACAAGAGTTATTATAAAGGCTTATATTGTACCCCTTGCGAGTCGTTTTGGACAGAAACTCAGTTGATTGATGGAAAATGTCCTGACTGCGGAAGACCTGTTGAAATGGCCCAGGAAGAAGCATATTTCTTTAAGATGTCTAAATATGCTCCAAAATTAATAAATTATATAGAAAGTCATCCCAAATTTATTCAACCTGAAATAAGAAAAAACGAAATGTTAAATAATTTCTTAAGACCTGGTTTGCAGGATTTATGTGTATCAAGAACTTCATTCAACTGGGGAATTCCAGTAACATTTGACGAAAAACATGTCATATATGTATGGATAGATGCATTGGCTAATTATCTTTCTGCATTAGGTTATGCAACCAATAATGATAATCTCTATAAAAAATATTGGCCTGCAGATGTACATATCGTTGGCAAAGATATTTTGAGATTTCACACCATATATTGGCCAATTATATTGATGGCATTGGATCTTCCCCTCCCCAAGCAAATATTTGGGCATGGATGGCTTTTAGTTGACGGAGGCAAAATGTCAAAATCAAAAGGAAATGTTGTGGATCCCGTAGTTTTAGTCAATCATTTCGGTGCTGATGCCGTTAGATACTTTTTGTTAAGAGAAATACCTTTTGGTTCTGATGGCCTGTTCAATAATGAAATATTTATTAAAAAAATTAATTCTGACCTTGCAAATGATTTAGGAAATTTAGTATCTAGAACCTCATCCATGATTGAAAGATATTTTAGCTCAACTATTCCTGAACCTAGTGAAATGGAAGATATTGATTATGGACTTATAAATATGGCTATCGAAACTCCAAAGAGAATAGAAAAAAGCATTAATGAGCTTAAAATATCAGAGGCTTTAGACAAAACATGGGATCTAATTTCCAGAGCAAATAAATATATAGATGAAACTACTCCGTGGATTCTGGCAAAGGATGAAGCTAAGAAAAAAAGATTAGGTACAGTATTGTATAATTTAGTTGAAACATTAAGAATAGTGTCAGTTTGTATTTCATCATTTTTACCTGAAACGAGCAAGAAAATAAATAATGAATTAAATTTAAAATTGATTAGCTGGGAAAGTGTGTCATCTTTTCACGGAACAAAGGTAGGAGCAAAAATAAATAAAGGTAGTTTACTATTTCCAAGAATTGACGTTGATAAAAAGATAAAAGAATTAAATAAATTAAAGGAAATGCAATCATAAAATTATTTAATTTGACATAGTAGAAATAGGGCATTAAGTAGATGAACCTACTGTAATGCCTTATTTATTAAATCAATATTTTCTTAATTAATAAGTTTTTCTAATATATTCATCGATCCTTGCTACTGCTTCTTGCAAATTTTTATCTGAATTAGCAAATACCAGACGTAAATAGCCTTCTCCCATTTCACCGAATGCAGAACCTGGAACTACTACTACTTTAGCTCCTCTTACAAGTTCCTCCGCAAATTCCTGCGAAGTTTTACCAAAGGATTTTATATTAGGAAAGGCATAAAAACTGCCAGGAGATTTTTTACAAGTTATGCCTGGAATATTATTTAATCCATCTATTAAAATATCACGACGGCGTGCATAATCTTCAATCATTTTTTTCACTGCAATTTGTGATCCATTTAAGGCTTCTATTCCTGCTTTTTGTATAAATGTTGGTACACATGAGACCATTCCTTCTTGCAATTTAGGCATATTTGATATTATATTTTTATCTGCAACTATATACCCAAGCCTCCAACCTGTCATTGCATATGATTTAGAGAAGCTGTTAATTACAATAACTTTATTACGAACTTCTGGAATTTCAGCCATACTGAAATTTTTATAACTATCATAAACAATTTTGTCATATACTTCATCAGAATACACTAATAAATCATATTTTTCCACGATTTTAGCTATTGCTTCTATATCTGATTTATCCAATACTGAGCCAAGAGGATTACTGGGAGAATTAAGCACAATTGCTTTTGTTTTTGACGTTATTGCCTTTTCAATGTCTTCAGGTTTTATTTTAAAATCATTTTCTTCATAAATCGGAACAGGTACAGGCTTTCCTCCAGCTATCATTACTTGTCCTACATAATTTGGGAAACCGGGATCTGGAACTATAACTTCATCCCCGGAATTTATAGTAGCAAATAAACTCAATGTTAGTGCCTCTAGTCCACCTACCGTTATTATTACATTTTCAAAAGTATATTCCTTTGAATATTTTTTATAATAATCAGCTACTGCTCGACGTAATTCATCCATACCTGCATTTGGACAATAATGAGTATAGCCATCATCGATAGCCTTTTTAGCCGCCTCTTTAATGTTGATAGGGGTATCGAAATTTGGTTCCCCAAGAGTAAGTTTTATCACATCATCATATTGTTCAGCTAAATCAAACATTTTTCTAATTCCTGATGCAGGATAATTTATGGCTAATTCAGATAAATGTTTCATATAAAGACCTCCTTCTAAAACATAGTTTTTTTGATATTTCAAAATACAGCAACATAGCTAGAAATTTTCCCGTAAAGCCCGTAATATTTCACTCATTATTTTCTCAAATGCTATAGGTAAATAATTTACTGAATCACTGGTAACAACTACCAAAGATCCTTTAAACTCCGGAGGGGTAACACATCCTACAGGACAGCTATTTAGTAAAAGCAAAATGTCGTATCCGCCTTTCTCCCAACAGACAAATTTTATATCTTCTGCAGCACTTTTTAACTGCTCTAACAAAAAAGCTGTATTTATATGCGGATTACAATTACCACAAAATTTTACCCCTACTTTCTTAATCAATTTCTTTTTCTTCTTTTTTCTCAATCCTAATTCCCGCAATTTTCAATGCACATTGCTTCTTATGTTCCAAATTAGATAATCTAGAATACATAACCTTTTGAGCCTGTGGTGAACCTGCACCATGCATACTTTCCACTAATGCTGTTCCTCCAGTCATATTCTCTATTAGCCTGGCAATTCTCATACGGTCTTCTGTAGGAACAGAAGATATTCCCTTAAGATATTTTCTTATATATTTACCAATCTCAGGATTATCAAGATCAGACTCAGATGGCATTGTAGCTACAATACCCCCTGCTATATCTTGAGCAATTCTGTCAATATCGTATATCAGCTTTGTTACATTATGCTTACTAACATTTGCAAGTAAAGGATCTACAAAATATGCACCAGAAGCAGTGGGCTTTCCTTCAGCTGAGCAAGCTATTGAACATGCATAAAGTGTCTCAGCCATATGAATCATTTCATTAATTTTATCCTTAATATGCCCTGCCTTGCTATAGCCACTATAATCAGCCATAACTGCTGATGCACCTATTACAACGTCAGATACTCCGCCCTTACAACCTCCATAATTTTGACGGTGATAGCAAGCAAATCTCTCCACTAAGACACCTGCGAATTCAGTTTCTCCACACATAAATACTCTATTCCAAGGAACAAAAACATTCTCAAGCACTGTGAGGCATTCACCACCAACAATGCCATACTTTGCATTACCCTGATCTATATCACCTTCACATTTCCTGTCATCATTTGTCTGCCTACCAAAAATATGAATGATACCTGGCGCATCTACCGGCACTGCACAACATATTGCATAATCCTTATCTTCCTTTTTCATTCCCATAGTGGGCATTATTAACATTTCATGAGAATTGACCATACCTGTCATATGTGCTTTAGCCCCTCTAATTATTATACCTTTATCATTCTTACTTACAACATGAACAAAAAGATCTGGATCTGCCTGCTGTGATGGACGTAGGCTACGATCTCCTTTAGGATCTGTCATTGCACCTGCAACCATTATATCATTTTCTTGCACATAAAGAAGAAACTCCTTGAAACGTTCATGATAATTAGTTTCCAATTTTTTATCCATTTCATAAGTCACAGAATACGTCGCATTCATAGCATCAAAGCCAACACATCTTTGATAGCAGGTACCCGTTTTCTGAGAAATCATTCTCAACATTTTTACTTTTTTAATTAAATCATCTACACTTTGATGAATGTGAGTAAAACGGTTAATCTTTTTACCAGTTAAATGCGAAGTTGCCGTCATTAAATCTTCATACATTGGATCATCTGCAAGATCATAAGTTAATGCTGCTGCATTAACATGTCCACGTATAAACGGATGGTCAATTACCTCATTACTGTTTAATAGTTTTCCTTTAACGTAAACTTTAATATTACGTTTTCTTAAACTGTCTTTATATTCTTGTCCCGTCATCATCTCAATCACCCCTTTTTAACTACTTTATCCAATTTGCTTTAATTTTTTGCCATTTCGCATCACGCTGTTTTGTAATAATTTCTATATCTTTTTCAGTTAAATGTGAAAAACGTCCCTGCTTTTTTAAATAATCTTTTATTGAAGTAAATTCTCCAGGATTTTTATTAACAGTAAATTCTCCATTTTCATATTCTGCTAGAAACCACAAACCACAGTCAACAGCATCTTTAGCTAAATCAATTGTCAGATCAGATGGAGCTCCCCAGCCTGTTGGGCATGGAGTGAAAATATGGATAAATGAAGTTTCAGGACAGTTCTTTGCTTTCTCCAGTTTATTTAAAAGATCCTCCGGATATCCCAGACTTGCTGTTGCAGCATATGCAATATCATGAGCTGCCATTATTTCGAACATATTTTTCTTTGTACTCATACAACCGTGAATATTCTTACCTGCAGGAGTGTTTGTAGTTTTGGTTCCGTAAGGAGTAAGCCCACTTTTTTGAACACCCGTATTCATATATGCTTCATTATCATAGCAAATGTAAGTTATCCTTTCCCTGCGGTCAACAACTCCTGATAAGGACTGTAATCCTATATCTGCTGTCCCACCATCTCCAGCAAACCCTATTACATAGTAATCTTTAAGACCAAGGGCTTTAGCACCAGCTAATATTCCTGACATAACCGATCCCGTCCCCGCAAAGGGTGGAATTATAGCATTACAAAAGAATGGGAAATGAGGATATATAAAACCAACAGTTGACATACAGTTAGGTGGTACTGCAGCAAAAGTTCTTCTACCAAAAACCTTTAAGGCCAATCGTATCGCCAAACTTGCCCCACAACCGCCGCAGGCTTTATGTCCATAAAAATATTCTTCATTAGTTAAACTCTTTGCATTAACGGTCATAACTTTCACACCTCAACTTTATAAATTCTACATTATTTATTTCATTTTTATTATCCTTTTGGAGAAGCTTTTCAAATATCTCCTTGATGTCACCTTTCGAAATGTCACGTCCTCCAAGTCCCCCAATAAAATTATAAGTTTTAGGCACTTTATCAAGAATAGTTAATGATGAATTCACATCTGAGAAAACTGCTCCTTCATAACCAAAACTTATATCCTTTTCAAGCACCCCTACTGCCTTCGCATTGCGTAATATATCGGCCACTTCCTTTTTGGGGAATGGTCTGACACATCGCAATTTAAGTAACCCAACCTTTTGTCCATTCCTATTCATCTCATCCACCACAATTCTTGCAGTTCCCGTTACACTTCCCAAAGTAACCAGAATAGCATCTGCATTCTCACATCTGTAGCTTTCAACTACTCCACCATAGGAACGGCCAAATTTTTTCTTAAATTCGCTGTCAACAGATTTTATCTTTCCAATAGAATTTAAAATTGCATAATTTTGTTGATAACGGAATTCCATATTCCAGTTTGGCCCTGCTGTAAAACATGTACTCTTAGGATCTTCAAGATCCATTCTATTATCATAATCTTGATAAGGTATAAAACTATCTACATCAGACTGTTCTGGAACTTGAACCAGTTCATAAGTATGAGTTAGTACAAATCCATCAAGATTCACCATAACTGGAGTCATTACTTCAGGATCTTCTGCTATACGGTATGCCTGAATAATTGTATCTAAAGCTTCCTGTGAATCCTCAACATAAAATTGAATCCACCCAGACTCAAGCTGGGAAAGGGAATCCCTCTGATCTCCATATATACTCCATGGCGTTGCCGTAGATCTATTAGCATTCATCATTACAATTGGCAAACGAGAGCCACTGGCATAATGAAGACACTCACACATATAGAGAAGTCCCTGGGAAGATGTAGCTGTAAAAGTTCTAGCACCAACTGAACTTGCTCCTATACATGATGACATTGCACTGTGCTCTGATTCAACATATAAATACTGTGCGTTCAAAGATCCATCTTCTACATAATCGGATAATCTTTCAACAACAATTGTCTGTGGTGTAATTGGGTAAGCTGAAATAACCTGTGGTTTAGCCAGCTTAACTCCAAGGGCAACTGCTTCATCACCAGATATAAACTTTTTATTACTCATATTCTCCCTCCTCCTTCATACTTACTGCATTAAATTTACATACTTTTGCACAGATACCACAGCCTTTGCAGTAGTCATAATCAATTTCTAAAACATCACCTGATTTATCTATTGCACCATCAGGGCAAAGCATAAAACATCTCAGGCATTTTACACATTTATCAGTATCTATTACAGCTCGAAAAGTTCTCATTCCAGAACTTACTTCCGTTAAGTGCCCAGAATAGGATGAAGGCCCTAATGGATATTCGCCTATTTTTTTAGGCGGATTAAACGGTTCCACTTTTGGTTTATTCAATTTATACTTCCTCCTTTACAGAATCATATGCTTTAAGCAGTACCTTTTTATTCTTTTCTCTTATAGCTGGCGACAGCTGAGAGTCGATAGAATCATATGCAGCCTCCAAACTTGTAAGTCCAGATGCTGCCAATAGTGCACCTAACATAGGAACATTTGTAATAGGCCTCTTTAAAATTTCCAAAGACAATTCAGTAGCATCAATAGTTACCACCTTAAATCCATGCCCGGCAAATTCCAGAGCATCCTTTTTAGAGTTCACAACTAAGATCCCGCCGTTTTTTAAACCTTTTATAACTGATGAACCATATAATGTTTCATCTAAAACCACTACATAGTCACATTCCTCAACCTGGCTTCGATCAAAAATTTTACTATCGCTAATTCTTGTAAAAGCTAGAACAGGAGCCCCTCTTCTTTCAGGTCCAAAAGATGGAAATGCCTGAGCATATTTGCCATCATGAATTGATACAGCATGTCCCAGCAGTCTTGCAGCAGTAAATGCTCCTTGTCCTCCTCTTCCATGCCAACGAATTTCAATCATAAAATATCTCCTTCCTCGTGTTATGCATATTAAAAGACATTCTCTATAAATAAGACATAACGTTTATATTAATTCCATTATACAGAATTTATAATTCCATAATAACATAAATCCCGTATTTTTTCTATACCTTTTTACGTTTTTATCTAATATTTCTAAAAGCGTACTAACAAATTAGTTTAAGTTTACAAAATTTCATTAAAACAGTACAGAATTTAAATTTACGTAACGGGTATTTTCCTAAATTCATGTATGTTGAGCAATCGAACCTATCATAAAAAAAATAAGCATAGATATCTATCACTAATATGATAACTATCTATGCTTATATTGTATAAAATCTAGATACGTCCCTAGTAATTCAAAAAATCACTATAGGTAACTTCTATATTTCTCAACAGTTCCTGGTTTAATAATTAGTATATTCCCTGTGCATACATTGCATCTGCCACTTTTACAAATCCGGCAATATTAGCTCCTGCCAGCAGGTTATATCCAAATCCG